>JAFGRR010000165.1 GCA_016935035.1 Phycisphaerae bacterium
GGCCTTAGGACGCTGGGTCTGAAGCTGAAGAAGTGGCGTGAGGAAGGCAGCCTGGACGAGAGTTTCGCGCGGCGGGCCACATCGATACCGCGCGCGATGGCAGCCGCCATTGACTAGACGTCGCCTGCTCCGCTGGCGGTGTGGCACGCCAAGTGCATCGCCAACGGCGGCAACGGAGGTGTGGTAACTCGCATGTGGATTGATCGCGTTCTGGCATCCAGGACTACTCGGGCCGTGGAACTGACCGCAGCGTTCACGGAAGAGCGGCAGCGCGTCCTGGCCGAGAATGTGGCCAACATCGACACACCCGACTACCACGTCAAGAGGCTCGATCAGGCGGCGTTTCAGCAATCGCTCCTGGATGCGATCGAACAGTCGCGCGAGGATCGCATGCAGCGCGTCCAATTGCGCGGCAACGCGCAATTCACGACCAAACCAAGCGGCCAGGTACTGGCGCGCCCGGACGTCTCGACCGCCCCGAATGTGCTTTTTCACGACGGGACCAACACGCAGCTTGAATCCCTGATGTCCGACGTGAATGGCAACGTGATGTGGCACGAACTGGCACTGAACTTGCTGAAGCAGCGGTACGGAGCGTTGTTAACCGCGATTAGAGGCAAATCAGGATGATTGACAGCCTGGACATCAGCAGCTCGGCGGTAGTCGCGCAACGCACGCGCCTTGACGTCATCGCCGGCAATATCGCCAACGCAGACGTCACCCGGCAGGCGGATGGACGGATCGAGCCGTACAAGCGGCGATTCGTCGAATTCATGACCGGTGACGGTCGAGGCGGCGCCGGCGTGCACGTGTCCGGGGTCCAGGAGTCCCACACGGGCTTCAAGTCCCGCTATGACCCTGACCACCCGGACGCGAACGCCGAGGGGATCGTTCAATTTCCGAACGTCAGTATCACGATGGAATACATCGACGCGATGGAGGCGACGCGGGCGTATGAGGCTAACCTGGCCATGCTCAACGTCACCAAGGGCATGCTGCGTGACACGATTCGCCTGTTTGCCTAGTTCGTCATCCACGCGTCAGCGAGCATAAGCAGTCATGGTTGACCCGATATCAAACCAGAGCTCACGACCGGTTGGACCGGTCATGCCGGCGGGCCCGTCAAAGGCGGCCGCGCCGGCCGGTGCTGACTTCACCTCGGCGCTGCGCGAGCAGCTCGAGAAGGTCAGCGAGATGCAGGCCGAGGCCAACGCGGGCGTCGAACGCCTGCTGACCGGCGAGTCGGAGAATATCACGGAAGTCTTCTCCACGGCTCGCAAGGCGGAGGTGGCCTTTACCCTGCTGATGGAGATCCGCAACAAGCTCGTGGACGCCTACTCAGAGCTGCGCCAGGTGCGCGTCTGACCACGGATGGTCGGATCGGTGAGGGCGTGATCTCACGTGACGCGGATCGCGGCGCACACGTGTGCGGCCGCTGATAGCGGTGAACTAGAAGGAAGCAAGCTGGCGGTCGGCGGAGCCGATCGGGAGTTGCCAGAATGGAGTCGCTCAAGAAGGTCATTGCCCAGGTCGTGTCGCAGATGCGCGGCATGGGGCTCTCCCAGCGCTTGGTGTTGCTGCTGGGAGCGGTGCTCGTGGCCGGATCGGTCATCTGGATGGGACAATGGGCCGCCCAGCCGGAGATGGTCCCGCTATTGGCGCAGGACCTCGAAACCTCCGAGCTGGCTTCCGTGCAGACCGGACTCGAGACGCTCGGCGAGAAGTTCAGCGTCATCGGCTCACGCATCTTCGTGAGCGCCGGTGCCGATCGGCAGTCGATCCTCGCGCGCCTGCAACAGGACAACAAGCTCCCCGCCGACACGAGCATAGGCTTTGCCGCCCTCGTGCAGGAATCCAACCCCTGGATCTCACAGGAAGAGAACCAGCGGCGCTGGACCGTCGCGCTTCAATCCGAACTCGTCCGCGTGCTTGAGACGTTCGATGGTGTTAAGAGCGCCAGCGTCTTCCTGAACATCAACTCAAAACGCACGCTTGTCAGCCGCAATCCCGTGGCCAGCACCGCCAGCGTCACACTGACGATGGAAGGCGGTGAAGCGGTATCGCGGCAGTTGGCAATGTCGGTGGCCCGCATGGTAGCCGGCGCGATCAGCGGCCTGAAGCCCGCCGATGTGGCCGTGGTTGACAGTGCCGGTCGCCGGCCGTGGGTTCCGGAGGAGGAGGCGGATGGCAGCGCTTCGCAACTTTACCGCGATCAGTTGCAGCGCGAACGCACCATCGCTACACAAATTCGCGCCCAATTGCCGGACCCGAACGCACGCGTGGCCGTGCGTGTCGGCCTGAACCACACCGCACGCCGAATGACCTCGGACGAGCCCGTCGAGGGTGTGGCCACCGAGATCGAGACGACCAGCGATACGGTCACCAGTGGCTATGCCGCGCAGGAACCAGGCGTGCGGCCGAACACGGGCACGGGCATGGTCGGCGGCGGCGCGATGAACCAAAACTCCGAACAGGAGACCAGTCGCACCAAGCTGGTGCCGGGACGCATCACGAAAGAGGAATCGACGCCCAGCGGCGACATCGAGGAGATCTTCGCCTCCATCTATCTCTCCGACCTGTACCTGACCACGATATACCGCAAGGCCAATCCCGAGGCCGCCGAGCCGACTCCCGAGCAACTGGGCGAGATCTTCGACCAACAGGAGCCGCGCGTTCGCCGGCAGGTCCGCATGCTCGTGACCGGCCAGGGCGAGAACGTCGAGGACGAGAACATCGCCGTCGACTGGTACTACCAGGTGCCCGACATGGTGCCGGTGGTCGCCGCCGGCGCGTTGGACGAGGCCGTGGGCTGGGCCAAGCGTTACGGTCCGCAATCTGGGCTGGCGCTGCTGGCGCTGGCTTCACTCGGCCTGATGCTGCGCATGGCGCGGCGTGGTGACGTAGGCGCGGGCGAGTCGTTTGGGCTCGAGATCGGCCTGCCGCAGGATGCCATCGAAGCGGCTCAGCGGGCGGCGGACGACGTGCAGAATGTCGCCGAATCGGTCTCGCGCCGCCCGCCGGGGCAAAAGGGAGGCGGGACCGGTCCGATGTCCTCGGCACTTGCCGGCGCGCCGCAGTCCGAGGCCGGCGAGGGCCTGCTCGTCGCCAAGGAAGTCGACGAATCTACGGTTCAGACGCAGAAGATGGTCGAACACGTCGCGAAGTTCGTCGAGAAGGACGCGGAGACCGTCGCAAACCTGATCGAACGCTGGGTCCGATCCGACGATTAAGCCAAACCGAGCCGGAGCTCTCATGGGACAGATGTCCAAGGGAAACCAAATCAGCAGCATGGACGATCTGTCGTCGGTCCAGAAGGCCGCCGTCATGCTGTTGGCCCTCAATCAGGACGTCTCGGCGCGCGTCATGAAGATGCTCCCGCACGAACTCATCGAGGATCTGTCGCGTGAGATCGTCACCCTTGAGGGTGTCGCGGGCAGTGTGCGTCAGAAGGTCGTCGCGGAGTTTTACAACATGCTGCTCGCCCGCGGCTACGCCGACGCCGGCGGAATGGCGTGGGCCCGGGCGCTTTTGCAGAAGTCGCTCCCGTCCGACGAAGCCCGCCGCATCATTTCCGCGATCGAGCATCAGGTGTACGCTCAGCCGTTCGTCTTCCTGCAGAAGACGGAGAAAGAGAATCTGCTGACGTTCTTGCAGGAAGAGCATCCGCAGACGATTGCGCTGATCCTGTCGCACGTCCCGGCGAGTCTGGCGAGCGAGATTCTGGTCGGACTCGAAACAGAGCGTCAGATCGACGTGGTGACGCGGATCGCGAACATGGACCAGACGAGTCCGGACGTTATCAAGGAAGTCGAGGCCGGTTTGGAGAAGCGTCTCGCCGGTCTGGTCTCGGAGCGTTTCGAGCGTGTCGGTGGCATCCCGTCGGTCGCGGAGATCCTGAATCTGGCGGGTCGCGCGTCGGAAAAGGCGATCCTGGAGGGTCTCGAAAAGGACGATCCGGAACTCGTCGAGGAAATTCGCCGCCTGATGTTCGTCTTCGAAGACGTGATCCACGTAAACGACAAGGGCATCCAGGCGGTCCTGAAGGAAGTCGCGAACGAGGAGTTGGCCGTAGCCCTCAAGATGGCCAGCGACGCGTTGAAGACGAAGATCTTCGCGAACATGTCGGAGCGTGCGGCGCAGCTAATCAAGGAAGAGATGGAGTTCATGGGACCGGTCCGAGTCAGCGACGTGGAGTCGGCGCAGCAGAAGATCGTCGACATCGTCCGCCGTCTCGAGGACGCCGGCGAGGTCATCATCAGCGGCAAGGGTTCCGACAAGGACATGGTCGTCTAGCACGATGCGGCGCGCGACTACCAGTCGGATCTGGGCGGCGCGAACGCCGCGCCCACGGGCATGGCTGGCCGCGACCATCGATTTGCCCAATGTTGTTCGAGGAATCCGTGAGCGTAGCGGAGCCGCACGGATGCGGCGGGCAGGGAGGCCGTTGTGGCCGGTGTGATCAAACGCGAACGCTATACGACGGGTAGCGCGTTTTCTTTTCGCGACCTGGAAGCCGACGCGGAATGCATCATCACGAAAGCCCGCGCCGACGCCGACGAAATCCTGCGCGTCGCGCGTGAGAACGCCAAGGCCGAGATCGTCCGCCAAGCCAAACAGGAGATGGCCGAGGGGCGTGCCGCCGGGCGGGCCGCCGGCCTGACCGAGATCAAACGCGAAGCCCAGGAGCGCATTCTGGGCGAGACCCGTGCCGAGGTGACGGCGGCGGTCCAATCGCTTGTCGCCGGCTTGCAGGAATTCGAGCAATGCAAACGCCGACTGCTAGCCCAGGCGGAAATCGGGCTGGTGGACCTGGCAATGGCGATCGCGCGGCGTGTCTGTAAGTCACTCGGCGAGGCCAGCAACGATGTCGCCGTGGCCAACGCCCGGCACCTGCTCGAAACCGTCGGGCCACAGTCCGACCTCGAACTGCACGTACACCCCGATGAACACGGGGCGCTCACGAAGTGGGCGGCGGAATTTGTCGCGGCCTGTGACGAACTGGAGCACGTCAGCGTTGTCGCCGACGCCAGCGTCGCGCGTGGCGGATGCGTGTTGCGCGGCCGCCAGGTCGTCATCGACGCCACGCTTGACACGCAGTTGGATCGCATCGCCGCAACCATCTGTTCTCATGAGACATCCGACACCGCGGAGGCCGAACGTTGATGAGCACGGCGTCCACCGACAAGCCGGATGTCCCCAGCGGGGGCTTGACGGTATTCGATGCCGTCGCGGACGAAGTGTCCGGGCTCATCAGCGAGGAAATCAGCGGCGAGGTTACCTCGGTACGCGGCATGACGATTGGCGCGGGTGGTCTGCCCGTGCCGGTTGGCGCGCGGTGCGAGATTCAGACACGACGTAGTGGTCGAATCGGGGCGGAGGCGGTCGGGTTGCGTGCCGACGAGACACTGCTGTCAGTTTTCGACGAGACGGTTGGCATTGCGCCGGGCGATCGCGTGTGGTGTCGTAGTGGAGCACCGCGTGTACCGGTTGGCTTCGACCTGCTGGGGCGCGTGATCGACGGCCAGGGCCAGCCCCTGGACGGCAACCAATCTCCGCTGCTCACGGCCCGTTATCCGCTGTTTCAGGACGCGCCGGCGGCAATGACGCGGCGGGCCATTGACCAGCCGCTCGGACTGGGAGTCCGCGCGCTCGACGGCATGCTGACGGCTGGCCTCGGGCAGCGGCTCGGCATCTTCGCCGGCACCGGCGTGGGCAAGAGCGTTCTGATGGGCATGATCTGCCGCAACACGCAGGCCGACGTGAACGTCATCGCCCTAATCGGTGAGCGCGGCCGCGAGGTCGGCAACTTCATCCGCAACGACCTCGGCCCCGAGGGATTGGCACGCAGCGTGGTCGTGGTCTGCACGTCGGATATCGCGCCGGCAGTACGTGTGCGAGCGTGTCTGCACGCCACCGCCATTGCCGAGTTCTTCCGCGACCAGGGCCTGAACGTCCTGCTCATGATGGACTCGTTGACGCGTTTCGCGATGGCGCAGCGTCAGATCGGGCTGGCCGCCGGCGAGCCGCCGACCGCCAAGGGCTATCCGCCCAGCGTCTTCGCGATGCTGCCGCGCGTGCTCGAACGTGCCGGGCGAACGCGGCGCGGCAGCATCACCGGCATTTACACCGTGCTGGTCGAGGGTGATGACATCGACGAGCCACTGGCCGACGCGGCGCGCGGAATTCTCGACGGCCACATCTGGCTCGCGCGCGACATGGCCAATCGCGGACAGTACCCGGCCATCGACGTGCTCGGCAGCATCAGCCGTGTCGCCGAGGACGTCACCGACAAAGACCAGCGCACCGCGACCCTGGAAGTGCGGCGTGTATTGGCGGTGTGGCACGAGATCGAAGACCTGGTGAGCATCGGGGCCTATGTGCCCGGCGCAAATGTCGAGTACGACGTCGCGGTTCAGATGCGTGAGCTGATTAACAAGTATTTGCAGCAGGATCGCACCGAGGGTTTCAGCTTCGCTGAAAGCCGGGAGCAGTTGATCGCCCTGGGCGATGCGATCGCGCGCACACGGCAGGCGATCCAGGGTGAGACGGCCCGGGGCAAGCCGCGGGCGAACGGCACCGCACCGCGCGGACGGTGAGTGGTTTGATCGTGGAGTGAGCAACAGTGGCGAAGCGTTTCGTCTTTCGTCTGGATACCGTGCAACGCGTGCGCGAGCTGCACGAGCGCGAGGCGCGGCGCAATCTCGCCGCCAAACAGGCGGAGATTGCGCTGCTTGATCGCCAGAACCGTGACACCGCTCGTGAAATCTCAACGCAGCAGGCCGCCATGCTGGCGTCACAGAAGGACGCCCGGCTGGACCTGTCCGGGTTGGCGCGCGGCCGCTCGTGGATCGCGCATTTGCGGACGACCATCCTGCAACGCGAGGCCCAGAAGGCCAGCCTTATGCAGGAACTCCAGCAATTACAGGACGTGTGGCAAGCCGCACGCAAGGAGGTTCGCGTGCTTGAGAAGCTGCGTGAGCGCCGCTGGGAAGCCTGGAAGCGCGCCCAGCGGAAATACGAACAGGCGGCCACCGACGAAGTGGCACGGCGGTTGCACGCGACACAAACGGAGTAGCCTCGCGCGCCGGCGTGAGTCTCCTCACGCGCGACGTACTCGCGCGAATGTGACACGAGGTGTCTGACGGTGCTAGGAAAGCTCTACGGATTACTAGCGGTCCTCTCAATCGCGACACTGCTCGCGGGCGGCGGCGTTACCGGCTATCTCGCCGCCTCGGGGCAGCTCACGCCCGAACGCATGCAGCTCGTTGGTGAAGTTGTGCGTGGCGAGCACGACGACCTGCTCGTGCCGGAAGAGGACGCGCCGACCACGCAACCTGCCCTGGAACCCGGCGCGGCGATCGACGCGCGCAAACTCGAGTTACTGCGCGACTCGCTGGGCATCCGGCAATTGGCCGACGCGCGGCTGGAGCGGATCTTGAGCGATATCACCGCCCGCCAAAGCCTGCTCGACCAGTCCGTGCAAGACCTGATCGTGCGCGGCGAACACCTGGACGACGAGAAGACACGTTGGGGTGACGAGCGCGCCAAGCTGCGTAGCGCCGACCTCGACGAGGGTTTCAAGTCCGAGCTCGAGACCATCGAAAAACTCTCGCCCAAACAGGCCAAGGAACACTTGGTTCGCACCTGGGACGAGAACCCGGCTGACGCGGTGCGCATCGTGCACGCTCTACCGGTCAGCAAACGACAACGCATACTCGATCAGCTCAAGACGCCGGAGGAACTCGACGTCTTGCACGAACTGCTGGAGCGGTTGCGGCTGATGGAGTTGGACGATACCGCCCCCACGTCAGGGACGACCACGGGCGACACCACCAATTAGGTGTTGTCATGCAAATGAACTGGCTGTCGCTCGCGGCCAGTGCCCAGACGGCGCTGGCCAGCGGCGCGTGCTCGCCCTGGTTGGTCGGGTCCACGACCCTGACACATCAGACCTCCGCGACGCTTGTAGATTCCGGCCACGATAGCGAAGACGACGATACAGACGGTCTAACGAGTGCACCGCTGGCGGCGTCAAACGCCGCCATTAACGCGGACAGTATCGTGCGGTCCGAACTGAGCATGGACCCAGGCAGCCGCGCGTGTCAGCGGCAGGAAAACCGTGCCGCCGGTCGCGCCGATGGCGCTGCACACGCCGCCGAGTTTCGCCAAGCACTAACCGAGGCGACACAGTCCGAGACCGACACGGCAAGGGCGTCGGTCAAGCCGGCGGCAGCCGCACCGACGACCGGATCATCATCCCAGGATGCGGCACAAACCGACACGGCACCGGCCGCCGCCGAGAGTGAGGCGGATGGCAGGCCAAACGCGGCGCGTGGGACCGTCGCACAGAACACCAGTGCCACACCCCCTACCACCACGGCGGCAACACCCGCCGCCGAGAATGCCGCCAAGGCGACAGTGTCGGTTCCACAAGCCTTGACGAGCACCGACGCGTTGGCGTCGCTCACACGGATACCGACGGCAGCGCCCGCCGTGTCCGAGATCAGCGCCGCCGCGAACGCGACGACCGGTTCGACGACCAACTCCAGTAGCTCGACTGGCGCGGCAAAGACATCAGGAGATACACAGGCGGTGTCGGGCATTCGCGCTGCCACGCGCAGTGCGGAGCGTGCGGCGTCGACCACCAAAACCAGCTCGACAGACACCGCCTCGCGCAAGGATGAGACCACGACTGAGCGGATTGTGCGCTTTGTGCGAATGCACATTGGCAAGGAAAACTCGCGCGCGACGATGCGTCTGGACCCGCCGGCGCTCGGCAAAATAAGGGTGGATGTGCAACAGCAGCAGAATGTGGTCACGTTGCGGATCGATACGCAAAACGATGTGGCACACCGCTTGCTTAGTAATGACCTGGACGAGTTGCGGCACAGCCTGGAGGCCGCCGGCATACGAGTTGAGCGGCTTGAGGTCAGGCCGCCCGAGGCAGCCGACGCCCGAACCGAATTCGGCTTGCCGCATCAGACTGATCCCGGCCAGGATGGCCAAAACGGATCGGCACAATCGAGTGCGGAGCACTCGAACGAGGGAAGGGAATCCCACCAGACGGCGTCATACCTGGACGCCGAGACGGCGGACTTGGATGACCGCCTGCCTAATGTGACCACGACGGAGTCGCTGGTGAATTGCCTCGCGTAGGTCGATGCGGAGCATTGCCCACGCCGGATGAACTGGGAACAAGGACCGGATCATGGATATCAGTTCGATCACTGATTCGTCAACGACGTCATCGTCCAGCAGCGGTGTTACGACTCTGTCCAGCGACGAGTTCTACGAACTGCTCATCACCGAGATGCAGAACCAGGACCCGTTCCAGCCGTCCGACACTTCCGACATGATCAACCAAGTGTCGCAGATCCAGAGCATCCAAGCCAACGGCCAACTGTCCGACACGCTTCGGCAGCTTGTCGATCAGCAAACCAACCTCGGAGCCGCGGACCTCATCGGCAAGTACGTCGAGGCCACAACCACCGACGACGATGGGAACGAGACGCTGACCTCCGGCATCGTGACCGGCGTGCACTTTGGCTCCGACGGCAGTGTCGCGCTCGAACTCGACACCGGCATGACGGTCTCCGCCGAGAACGTCGACTTCGTTTCCACGCTGGAACAGCTCGAAACGATGTATGGCACCGACGGTACGGACGAGACAAACAGCACCTCGACCACGGACAAGTCCTCGACGACCGCCAAGCCGAGCTGGCTGACGTTGGATGGATCGCTACAACTGTAAGCCTCGACTTACCTCGCAGTCGCCGCGTCGGCGCGCCACCGCGATGGAGAACGACCATGGGTTTGACGTCGTCACTTTACACGGGCATGAGCGGTCTGACGGCCAATCAGGAACGCATTGACACGATTGGCAACAATATCGCGAACGTGAATACCACCGCCTTCAAGGGTTCGCGCACACTCTTCCAGACGCAGTTCTACGAAACCTACTCGACTGGAACACGCCCCAGCGATGTAACAGGCGGCGTCAATCCCATGCAGGTCGGCCACGGCGTCCTGGTCGGCACGACCCAGCGAAACCTGAGCGGCGGGCCGATCGAGACGACCGGGCTAACCAGCGATCTTGCCATCGATGGCAACGGCTTCTTCATGGTTCGCACCGGCGACAACGAGATCAGCTACACGCGCGACGGGGCCTTCACTCTCGACTCAAACAACCAACTCGTCAGCATCGACGGATACAACGTGCGCGGCTACGGCGTCGACGCGGAGCACAACGTCGACCCGACCGGCCTTGTGGACATCGTGATACCGCTCGGCACCACTACCACGGCACATTCGACCACGGACGTCAGCCTGGACGGCGATTTGAGTGCCGCCGGCACGATCGCGACGACGTCATCGGAGAGCATCTCACAGAAGATGGTCAGCAGTGCGGGCGATGCGACTGCCGACACGGCGCTGACTGACCTGCGATCGGCCAATGATGAAGCCAGCGTGCTGTTCGCCGCCGGCGACACGATCACAATCTCGGGCGCCACGAAGGGCGGACGCGAGGTCGGCGATGCCACCTTCGTGGTGGGCACGGATGGCAATACGCTGGGCGATTTCGCCACCTGGTTGGAGAACACGCTCGGCATTCAGACCTCCGACGGTCTACCCGGTGAGCCCGGCGTCACGATCGAGGAGGGCGCCCTGGTCATCCGCGGCAACGCCGGCGAGCCCAACAGCATCACAATCAGCAGCAACGACATCGTCAGCACGAACGAGACCGCCGCCCTGCCGTTCCAGTTCTCGCAGAACGCCGAGTCCGACGGCAGTGGCGTCTACACCGGCTTCACCGTGTATGACTCACTGGGCACCCCCGTCCAGGTGCAGGTGACGTTCACACTCGAGGAGACGCCTGACCAGGGACCGGTGTGGCGGTTCTATGTCGAGTCGGCCGACGCCAGCGGCCCCACCGGCGCGCTCGGCACCGGGACCGTGGCCTTTGACAACGATGGAAATGTGCGCGAGGTCACCGGCGACCAGGTCACGCTCAGCCGCGCCGACACCGGCGCCGCCACACCGCTGACGTTCGCGCTCGATTTCGCCAGCATTCACGGCCTGTCGACGGCGTCGTCCAGCGTCATCATGTCTGAGCAGAACGGCTATCCGCCCGGGACACTCAGCGGGTATTCGATCGGCGACGACGGCCTTATCGAGGGCACCTACACCAACGGGCTGTCTGAAACGCTCGGGCAGATCGCTCTGGCCGTGTTTCCCAACGCCGAGGGACTCGTGGCGCTCAATGACAACCTCTTCGCGTCGGGCGCGAATTCGGGCGAGATGACAGTCACGCTGCCCGGTGAGTTCGGCTCCGGGACCATACACAGTGGTGCTCTGGAAATGTCGAACGTGGACCTCAGCGAACAGTTCATCGGACTGGTAGGGGCCAGCACCGGCTTCCAAGCATCCAGCCGCGTCATCACCGTCAGCAGCGACATGCTCGACCAACTGCTGCTGCTCATCCGATAGCGGCCTGACGCGAGGGCTCTAGCATGATCCGTCTGACGCGTCTGAACGGCCGGGTGTTCGTGCTCAACGCGGAGCACATCAAAACCATCGAGGAGACACCCGACACCACCATTACACTCGTCAACGGCGAACAGTTCATGGTCAAGGAGGACCTCATCGTCGTCGTGCGGCGGGCGATCGAGTACACGCGGTCGGTGCGGACGTTTCGGGTAGAGTAATGAGGGCGTCGGGACTGCGCGGCTCGCGCAACGGCTGCCCGGTGACCAGGGAGTGTCCGATAACACTTCGCCATTCAACTTACCACCCACACCGGGCTGAATCCCTTACGCGCAAACGTCGATAACCCTATTAACCGGTCTGTTGATGGTTGTTATGTGAGGGACGATGCGCCATGGCGGCTGATGAAGCAACGACAGCACCGAAGGCGTCCAAGGGATCGATGATGACCCTGATACTCGTGCTGGGCGTCGCCCTGCTCGAGGCAGCGGGGTTTTTCGTCGCAATTAAAGTTTTCGGCGGCGGAGCCGAGGCCACGTATGGCCAGGACCAACACGCCATCGCCGACGCGGACGCCGCCGACGCACCAACGGCCGAGATCCCCCTTCTGGTCGGATGCCGGGTCCCTAACTCCAAGAGCGGCAAGACCGTGATCTACGATTTTGACATCACGGTGGTGGTGCCGGCGGACAACGAGGAACGCAAGGCGGAGATCGAGAAGGCCATCAGCAGTCGGCAGGCTGAGATCACCGATCGCGTCGCGCAGGTTTTCCGCAGCGAAAGCCCACGCGTGCTCAGCGAGGACGACCTCCGCACACTCAGGCTACAACTACATCAGGTGATTACCGAAGTGCTGCGCGATCCGGACGCGATCGTGCGCATTCTGATTCCGCGCTGTGTGCCGATCGGCGGCTAACAGACGCCCGTCCAGCCCCGGTCAGGATGACCAACCGCCGCAAAGGGAAGTGCAAAGCTGATGGCTGACGAAGAGAACACCACACAGAATTCCGAGGACGAGATCCAGGACCAGGCACCGGCAGAACCGGAACAGCCGACGTCCGACAGTTCTGTGGCGGAAACCCAAATGCCAGACGACGCGCCGGCCACCGAAACACCGGCCACAAGCGAAACCAGCAATCCCATTGGGCTTGATCAAGCTGAACTGGACGCCCTAATGCAAGCGCAGGGCATGACTAACAGCGTGCCCAAGGCAGAGGCGTCGACGGATCAGACGGTGGACGACATCGAGGCCGAGATGGCCGCCGCCATCGCCGCTGAGTCCGCGGCAGGCGTGCCGGACGATATCGCCGCCGAGATGGCCGCGGCCATAGTGGCCGAATCCGTTGGCCAGACCTCCGGCGAAACCGCGGAGACGGCGGAACCGAAGGGGCCGGCGTTGATCGGCGGCGCGGTGAACCACATTTCCACCGACGGCGCGGCCACCTTTGACCTACCGCCGCTGGATGTACCCGGTGCCGGACAGCTCTCGGCCATGGACCTGCTCGACGATGTCGAGTTGAACGTGAAGATCGAGTTGGGCCGAACCGAGATGTACATCGAGGATGTGCTTCAGCTTGGCATGGGTTCGGTGGTCGAGCTGGACAAGCTGGCCGGCGACCCGGTCGACATCTTCGTCAACGAGCAGCTCATCGCACGCGGTGAAGTGCTTGTGCTCAATGACAGCTTCTGCGTTCGCATCAACGACATTCTGACGCCCGTGCCCGAGACCGAAGCCTGATGGCGATGCGCGCATACACCACCATGATCGCTCTGGCGATCCTGCTTTGTGCCGCGCCGGTCGGCGCGGCGTCGGACGACGAGACCGCGACGCCGGCGGAAGATACCTCGTCACCGGGGCTGCTGACACTCGGCGACGATACGTGGTACGAGCCGGATGCCGCCGTCGAGCAGGCTCCCCACGACCAGCCCTTGCAGCGACGTTCCTCCAGCGATGATCGGCGCGTGATCGGCGCGAACACCAACAGTAGCGGCGGCTGGCTGCGCACGGTGGGCTCGCTGGCGGCCGTCGTCGCGCTGATCGTGCTGCTGCTCTGGGGCTATCGCATGATCGGCGGCGCGGGCCAGCGCCTGACCATCTGGGGCCGCACACGCCAGCCGTTTCTGATCGACATCGTGGCCAAGACACCGCTGTCCAACAAACAGTCCATCTGTCTGGTGCGCGTCGGTTCACGGCTGGTGCTCGTCGGTGTCTGCCCCGAGTCAATGAACCGACTGGATGTCATCGAGGACGAGAATCTGGCGGCCCGGCTGCTGGGACAGGCCGCGGCTCAGCGGGGCGACAGCCATTCCGCCGAGTTCAACCAGTGCCTCTCCAGTGAATCGGATATGTACACCAGCGCCGCCGGATCGTCCTCCGGCAACACCGGCGCGGCGACACGAGTCGTCGCCGCACGCGACGTGCTCGGCGGTGTGATTGCGAATCTGCGATCAAAGCTCCGCAGCGTGTAGGTCGCGGCCAGAGACACGCATTGCTCGTGAGAGCAGCGGCACAAGGACGCGGCAGGACGCCGCCGACGTAAGACGCCAGGGAAGGCTGCATGCTGCGCAAGGTACATCACTGTTCTCTGAAGACCGGCCGCGGCAGGCGCGCGGTGCTGGCCGCACTGGCGGTACTGGCGGTGCTGATCACAGTGCCGACGACCGTTGCACAGAGCGATGCCCAGCCGGTCGAGAACGCACCGGCCGAAGGGACCGGCGGGCTGTACGTGCCGGACGTGTCGGGATTCCTGCCCAAGGCGAACACCCCCGAATCGCTCAGCAACTCGCTCCAGATCCTGGTTCTGATGACCGTGCTGGCCGTGGCACCGAGCATCGTGCTGATGATGACGTGTTTCATCCGCATGATCGTGGTGCTGGCGCTTTTGCGTCAGGCCCTCGGAACGCAGTCGCTGCCGCCCTCCCAAGTGCTGGCCGGGCTGGCGCTCTTTCTGACCATCCTGGTCATGACGCCGACGGCGCAACGCATCAATGACACCGCTGTCCAGCCGTACGTTCACGGTGAAATGAATCAGCTCGACGCGCTGGCGGTGGCCAATGAGCAGATGCGTTCGTTCATGTTCGACCAGATCGAGGCGGTCGAAAACGAGCAGGACATCTACATGATGCACGAATACGCCGTCCAGGCCTCCGTCCCGCCCGACGTCGCACTGACACGCGGCGACGTGCCGACAGTGGCATTGATACCGGCATACGTGCTGAGCGAACTGAAGACGTCTTTCATCATCGGGTTTCGCATCTACCTGCCGTTCCTGGTGATTGACATGGTCATCGCGACTGTGCTGGTGTCGATGGGCATGATGATGCTGCCGCCTGTGCTGATCTCGTTGCCTTTTAAGCTGCTGCTGTTTGTGCTGGCGGATGGCTGGCACCTGGTGGTCGGATCACTGATGGCGAGCGTGGTCTGACAAGGAGCGGCCGACGTCTCGTCGGCCGTAGATCCGTGTAGCGTCAGGCCTCCGTGCCTGACGCTACAGGCGAGCATGCAGCGCACTGCTCAAGAGCAGTGGCACGACTGATGTGACCTGGCACGTAACTGGAGCATGAAGTAATGGACATGGCCAACGGACTGGATCTCGGGCGCGAGGCCTTGATCACCGCGCTGAAGATCGCGCTGCCCGTGCTGGGGACGGGGCTGGTCGTCGGTCTGCTCATCAGCATGTTCCAGACGCTCACACAGTTGCAGGACCAGACGCTCAGCCTGGTACCCAAGATCGTCGCTATGGTGGTGGCGACGGTGGTCTTTCTGCCGTGGTTGGCGACCCGTCTGATCGACTACACGCAAGGACTTTTCGGCAACTTCTAACGCACGCCACGGACGGCTGACTCATGCCCTGGGAACTGATGCGTTACTACACGAACCTGCCGCTTGTGGCACTCGTGTTCGCACGCCTGGGCGGCATGATCATGTTTCAGCCGGTGCTCGGCGCGATATCGGTGCCCGTGACCGTACGGGCCCTGCTGATTCTGGCACTTACGCTGATCGTGCTGCCGTTCACGGGCATGCCCGCTGAAATGCCGACGTCGCTGGCCGGATTGGCGCTCGGCATGGGGCAAGAGTTGTTGCTGGGCGGCATCATCGGCGTGATCGGGGCGGTCTGCTTCCTCGGGCTGCAAATGGGCGGCCTGCTCATCGCCCAGGAGTCGGGCATGGCATTCGGCCAGATCGCCGACCCGAACAACGGCGACCAGATGAGTGTCCTCAGCAGTCTCTACCTTCAGCTCGGCGTCGTCTTCTTCCTGATCGTCGGTGGCCACCGTGCCCTGGTCGACGCCAGCCTCCGCACGTATCAGACCATCCCGCTGCTCGGCGGGCACGACTTCACCGCCGAGGGCACCGAATTGGTCGTGGCAGCCCTCGGACTCGGCTTCGAGGTGGCCTTGCGCATCGCGGCACCGGCGGTTGTCACGCTGTTTCTCATCAATCTCGCAATGGGCTTTGTCGCGCGAACCGTGCCGCAGATCAACATCATCACGCTCGGTTTCTCGATCAAGGCACTGATCGGATTCGTACTGATCGCGATATCGCTGCCGGCGACCGCCGGCGTGTTTCTGGACGCTCTCGAAACCATCGTGGATGACATTCGCGAGATGGTGACGTAGCGCCCAGCCGCCGTGCCTGACGTACATCGTAGCGGCCGACGTCTCGTCGGCAGTCTTCTCAGAATCAAACGGCCGTCAGGCTCGAAGGCCTGACGCTGCACGGTCGCATGAGGAGTTTCCGCGGTGGCGGATGATGCCGGTGACCGCACCGAACAACCAACTCAGCGGCGGCGTGACGAGGCCCGCAAGGAAGGCCGCGTTCCCCGCAGCCAGGATCTGACTGCATCCGTCGGGCTCGCGGCCGGCGTCATCCTGCTCAGCCTCTTCGGACGCGGCATGCTCGAACACATGCTGGCACTGGTGGGCGAGATCGGCACCCCTTCGGTCCGCGCCGGTGACCTGACCGCGCCCGTCGTGAGAATCGCACATCACGCCGTCATGATCCTGGTGCCGTTCATCGGCACGCTGCTGGTCGTGACGGCGGTCGGCGTACTGGCCCAGTTCGGGCTTCTACTTACGCCGAAGAAGATCATGCCCGACCTCAACAACATAAACCCGCTCCGCGGCCTGAAACAGGTGTTTTCGAAGCAGTCGGTGGTGCGGCTGTTGCTCGGGGTGCTCAAGATCGCGATCATCGGCGCCGTCTCGTACTACACCATCATGGGCGACCTTGACGGCCTGCTGGGCATGACGGGTCTGAGCGTCTGGGGCGTGCTGTTCGCGGGAGCGGAGGTGTTGTACAAGCTGGCATTGCGCCTGGCTCTGGTCCTGCTGGTGCTTGGAATCGCCGATTATGTCTATCAGCGGGCCTCTCTCGAGCAGAGCCTCAAGATGACCAAGCAGGAGGTCAAGGACGAGATGAAGCGCATGGACGGTGACCCACTGCTACGGCGGCGGCAAC
>JAFGRR010000166.1 GCA_016935035.1 Phycisphaerae bacterium
CGGCGAGATCTTCGTCATCAAGACCGCCGAGGGCAAGCACACCCGCCGCGTGACTGACAGCCCGGCCCGCGACCGCTCCGTCGTCTGGTCGCCGGACGGCAAGGCGTTGTTCTTCATCTCCGACCGCGGCGGCACCGAGCAGGTCTACCGCGCGACATCCGCCGAGGAACCGGTGGCGGCCCTGTCCGACTCGATGCGTTTCAAGATCGAGCAAGTGACCGATAGCTCGCAGTCGAACTTCAATCCGCGCGTATCGCCCGACGGCAAATCGCTCGCCATGTCGCGCGAGCGCGGCGATCTGGTCATTCGCGACCTCAAGACCGGCGATGAGCGCGTCCTGTTCGAGTCGTGGAACGAGCCCGCCTATCGCTGGTCGCCCGACAGCAAGTGGATCGCCTACAACGTCGAAGACCTTGAACACAACGCGGATGTGTGGATCGTGCCCGCTGTCGGCGATGCGCCGCCCGTCAACATCTCGCAGCACCCGGATTACGACGAGAACCCGCAATGGGCGGCCGACGGTCAGATTCTGGCCTTCAACTCGTTGCGCGACGGGTTCGATACCGACCTGTATCTCGTCTTCCTTTCACCCGAGCTCGATGAACTCTCCACCGTCGATCAGAACGAGTACTTCGAAAAACGCGCCGAAGCGGTGAAGAAGCTCAAGCCGCTCAAGTCGGCACTGGCCAGTGGCAAGATCCGCCTGGCCGGTGAACCGCCGCTCACCGAGGAAGAGGTCGACGAGGACGAGGCCGACAAGCCCGAAGTCGGCAGCCCGCGTGCCCAGCTCCGCAAGTTCTTCAAGAACCTGCTGGAAGAGCCAAAGGCAGCCGACAAGGATAAGGAAGACAAAGAAAAAGACGAGAAGGAAAAGGCGTATGCGTATGAGTTGGACACCGCCTATCAGCGCATCCGCCGCGTAACGAATCTCCCCTCCGACCAGTCCAACTACGCCCTGGCCCCCGCTGGTGACTTGCTCGTCTTCGCCTCAAAACACGATGGTGACGACAAGGTCTACTCGGTCAAGTGGAATGGCAAGGACGTCAAGCGCATCCTGTCCAGCGGCGCCGCGGCGATGCACTGGGACCTGACCGGCAAGAAGCTCCTCTATCTCAAGGGTGGTGTGCCGGCGTCGTGCGACGCGAGCGGCTCGGGAGCCGAAACCCACAAGTTCGCCGCCCGAATGATGATCGACCACACCGCCGAGGCCGAGCAGAAGTTCAACGACGCTGCCCGTGCGCTGCAACGCCTCTTCTACCACCCGACCATGAAGGGCCTCGATTGGCCGGCCCTTACCGCCAAGTACGGCGAACTGGCCATGCACACGCGCACTGGCTGGGAATTCAACGAGGTCTTCAACATGTTCCAGGGCGAGCTCAACGCCTCGCACTTGGCCATCACTGGCGGCGAACGCGAAACGCCGCCCAGCGAAGACATCGGTTACATCGGCTGCACCTTCGACCCGGCGTTCCCGGGGCCCGGGCTGAAGGTGGCATCCGTCCTCGAACGCGGGCCGGCCTCCCGTGCCGAGAGTAAGCTCGTTCCCGGCGACGTGTTGTTGAAGGTCGACGGAACGTCGGTCGGCCCCGATCACGCTATCGAGGCGGCACTCATCGACCAGGTTGGCGCCGAGGTCATAGTCGAGTTCATCCCATCACCCGATCGCGACGAGCCGGCCAAAGAGGAAACGAGCACGGAGGGCGACGACAACGGCGAGCACGAGGAAGCCGCGCGTGACGATGATGCCGTGTCGGATGACGAGCCGGCCGAGCCCGAAACGCGCGAACTGGTCATACGCCCAATCTCATTCGGCGCCTTCGACAGCCTGACGTATGACGCGTGGGTGGAGGCGAATCGCAAGTACGTTGAGGAACAGAGCGGCGGCCGCGTCGGCTACTGTGCCATCCGCTACATGCAGGAGCCGCTCTTCTACGAATTCGAGCGCGATCTCTACGCCGCCGCCCACGACAAGGACGGCCTCGTCATCGACGTGCGCAACAACGGCGGCGGCTGGACCGCCGACTGGGTTATGGCCGTGCTCAGCGTCAAACGGCACGCCTACACCATCGCCCGCGGCGGCGCGCCCGGCTATCCGCAGGGCCGGCTGGTCTTCTACGCCTGGACCAAACCCGCGACCATGCTTTGCAATCAGTTCAGCTTCTCCAACGCCGAGATCGTCGCGCACGCATTCAAGAACCTCGAGCGCGGGCCACTCGTCGGCATGACAACTTACGGCGGCGTGATCAGCACGGGGTCATACGGCCTGATCGACGGATCGCGCATTCGCATGCCGGGCCGCGGCTGGTATACGCTGCCCGACGGCGTCGATATGGAACTCCACGGCGCCGAGCCCGACGTAAAAGTGCCCGAGACCCCCGAAGACGAAATCGCCGGCCGCCATCCACAACTAGACGCGGCCATCAAGGCAACGTTGGAGCAACTGTAGCGTCGGCCTCCCGCGGCCGACGTAGGACAACAACCCCCATCCCGCGCCAGCGCGCACAAGCCCCGTAGCGGCCGCCCCCCGTGGCGGCCGCA
>JAFGRR010000167.1 GCA_016935035.1 Phycisphaerae bacterium
GCTGAGATCATCGCCGCCGTCCGTGCGGCGGCCGGTCAGGCACGCCGCTGGTACGCCCGGCCCATCCTGCTCTGGCAAGCGACTGCGGCGTGCCTTGTGCTGTGCACGGCGACATGGCTGTTAAGCGGCGTTGGCCAGCCATCGACGGTGGGTGACAGCAGCACAGCGTCAGAAGCCGGCGGTGTTGTCATCGACCTTGATGAGCCGCTCTTTCCGGATGTGTCATCATCGCCGGATCGCATGGATGTATCCCGTTGGCGGGTTTGTATATCACAAGTAACGGAGTGAATAGACTATGAGTAACCGCTACCTGATCTCGACTATCGCGTGCGTTCTTGTCACCGGCCTCAGCGTCGCCGTCGCGCAAGAGAACCGATCCACCGCGCAAATCGAGCTGAGGATCATACAGATCGATCCGCAGAACTCGGTGGGTGCCGAGATCATGTCCGCCTGGAACGCCGAGATTGAGAAATCGCGCAAGCCGGCCGAGGACAGGCCTGAGAAGGCCGAGGCCACGCCGACGCCCGGCAAAACTGGCGACGACAAGGACGTGACATTCGACGTGCTAGCGTGCGATGCCGACAAGTTGTTCCGCGGCCTACTGGACGACCAGGAGGAGCCCGGTGCCTGCAAACTCACCATGGCGCAGAACGCTGACATCGTGCTCAAGCGGGAACTTTGGAATTCCGGCGCCGGCAAACTCATCTCGGCACCGCGGCTGATGGCACAAATCGGCCAGGAGTCGGGCATCTCTATCGGCCGAAAGGTGCCGTACATGGTCAAACGCGATGACGGGAGCTTTGTCATCAAGGAGTCCGACGAACTGCGCGAGGGCATTTCCGCCGACGTGAAGGTCAGTGACGTCAAGAAGTCCGAGTCGGGCGACGCTTCAACGTGTCAGGTCGACATTCACCTGAAGATCAGCAGCGTCACCGGCCGCCAGCCAATCGCCGATGTTCCGTTCGACGTTGGTCCGCCGATCATCTCGTCGCGCGAGACCGCCAGCACCATTCGCATTGCCACGAGCACAGACGTAGTCATGCGTACGCCACAGACCAATCAGGACGACCTACCCGTTTTTGTGGCGATCTCGGTGAAGATCATCGAGACGCCGGAGCCATAGAGACGGCAGGCGCAGCGCCGGCGTAGCGCGACGATCCGACACCCGGTGAACGCGACGGGCATATGGCCCGCCGCTCGGAGTGACGCAACGGAGAGGGGCGATGAGAAACTGGAGCCGCAACGCCGTCCCGACGGACGGCGCAGGCTACTCGCCACGACCACGACTCTCCTGCGATTTCCTTCATACCTATCCCAAAACCGCGATTCTGATCCGAGCCGCGACCGTGAGGGAGCGGTTGTGCCGTAAAACGAACGGTTTCTCAGTCAACCGCTTCCTTACGGGCGCGGCTCGGTACGGTTTTGGGATAGCTTCTACTTTCTACTGGCTGGTCTGCGGGCCGGTGGACTGCTGCTGGAACTGCACGAAGTCATCCATGTCCACGTTGCCGCACAAGGGCCAGGGCTGCGAAGTCGGCGTTCTGAGGAAAGGAAAACACAGCAACTCGTAGTGTGGTGTGTCGCAGGTGCATGGCCGTGCGGTGGTCACTGGTCAATTTGCCCCGCCGCTCATCATCGCCTTGGCCCTTGCCACCCACTCTTCGAGATCGGGGCCTTCCAACTCTTCGGCCACCTGGGCCAGTAGCTGCGGGATTTCGAGGTTCTGCGGGCATTTCTCAAGGCACTCGCCGCACTGGACGCATTGCGACGCGTAGCCTGGGTCGCCACCGGTCATCATGCCGCTGGCGCGCAGGGCATAGATGAACTTGCCACTGGATTCGTCACCGAACATGTGCATCCGGTTGTAGATCTCGAATATCTCGGAGATCGCCACGCCGGATGGACATGGCAGGCAATAGCCACAGCCGGTGCAACCGACCTTCATCAACTCGCGATACTTGTCGGCGACGCGCCGCACGAGCTCATGCTCGGCGTCCGTAAGTGAGTTCGGCTGGGCCGCGTCGGCGATCGCAAGATTCTCCGCGATCTGCGCCTCATCGTTCATGCCCGAAAGCGCGACCGTCACCTCCGGATGGTCCCAGATCCAACGCAGGGCCCATTCCACCGGCGTACGCTTCCGCTCAGCCTGGTCCCACAGCTCCTTCACCGCCGGCGGCGCCTCGGGCAAGGCCAGGTTGCCACCCCGCAACGGCTCCATGACGATCACGCCCATCTGCTTCGATGCCGCGTATTTCAGGCCCACGGTGCCAGCCTGCGTCTGCTCATCGAGATAGTTGTATTGAATCTGGCAGAAGCACCACGGATAGGCGTCCACGATGCGCGCGAATTCGTCAGGCGCGCCATGGAACGAGAAGCCGGCGTTGACGATGCGGCCGTCGGCAAGAGCCTTCTCGACAAACCCGACGACGCCTAGACGCTCCAGCTGGTCCCATGACGCGCCGTTGAGTGTGTGTAGCAGGTAGTAGTCGATGTGATCGGTGGCAAGCCGCTCAAGCTGGCGGTTGAGATAAGTGTCCATGTCTTGCCGCGTCTCAATCAACCACGACGGCAGCTTGGTGGCCAGCCTGACTTTGTCGCGATAGCCGTCCTTCAGGGCCAACCCGACCAGCGGCTCGCTCTGACCGCCGTGATACGGCCAGGCCGTATCCAGGTAATTAACTCCGCGATCTACGGCCTCGCGAATCTGGCGAATCGCCCGCTGCTGGTCGATCGCCCCACCTTTCCCGGCCGGCAGCCGCATGCAGCCGAAGCCCAGGATGGAAAGCTCGTCCCCGTTCTTCGGCATGGTTCGATACAACACGTCTTGCTCCTCGATCAAACAGAGAACCGTTTTGTGCCATGACAGACTAACCGCAAGATCGCCAGCATCTCAACCGGACGATAGCGACCGGCGGCGACATGCACGCGCAACACACCGAGTCTCTGGAGTGGGCCGCCGGCTATGACGCAGGCCCGGCAGACATGCGAAGTCGGCATCAGCACGATGGTCGGCCACGACGTATCAACTGCCCTGTGCCGCACCTCGACGGCGCAAAGCTCCTTGATGACCTATGTACCGAAATCGAGAAACTCTGCAAATCCAAGTGAGATCACTGCTCGAATCGGTTGCCGGCGTTGATTGCCCGCCCTCAACGCCGTTTGCTCCACACCGATAGCGCCCACGCGTTTGGAAGCCGCCTGGCAGTACGACCCAGCTCGCGGCCGTCATCTCGGGGTTGGCTGCGGCGGAGGACAACCAGACGTGTGCCGGGCGTCGTTGGTGAGTGGCCTGCCCTCCCCCTCACAGCATTGCTCGCGATTCGGAGCCGCGAGGTCCGATATTTTATCTGAATGAGGACGGAGCTTCCAGGAGACGCGTCAGCAGTGGAGCCAATTCAGAAGTTTGTTATGGGGAGTGCCGATGTGGTAGGATAAACCCAACTAGAAAGCCGGGGAGGGGAACAAGGCGAATGGGAATGATGTTGTGTCGCTATCCTGGCGGGACGGGCATCCCTGTTTCCGCACATGCGACGGCACAGCTTCGACTACAAGGCGGCGGACATTGAAGGAGCAATTAGATGGGGCTATCACGCACGCAGCGATGTCGGATGACGTGGACGTGGCTCACGGCAGCGGCCTATGCCGCCGCGGTGGGAACCGCCGCGGCGGATACGCGGCTGCACGTGTCGCCGGACGGCGGTGTCCGGATCGATAGTGTCGTGCCGGCGAGCGCCCCCAATGTAGCGGTCGAATGGTATGACGACACAGGCCTGGAGGTCGGGGTTACCCTCGACGGCCTCGATTTGCTGCGCGATGTGGCTGGTGGGGGGCAGTTCCTGGACGTCACGTGTCCCGGAACGCCAGTTGCCGGCGACACCGGCACGCCGGCGTTGCCGGTGGTTCGCCGGTTGATTGGTGTCCCACCGGGCGCTACGGTGCAACTGAACGTGGATACAGGGACGGCTTGGGATGTCGACCTGGCCAGCCTAGGGCTCAATGAGTATGTGCGGCCCGTGCAGGGCCCGGCGAGCCTGAATCCCGAGGGCCTGGAGGTTGCTTTCGGCGAAATCTATGACACCGGCGCGCGGTTACTCTCGACGCTCGTCTTCGAGGAAGCGGCATACGGCACGGACGCGTCGCTGCCGGAAGAGCGCGTCACAATCACTGAAATTGGAATCTCCCGTGGCGTGCGCCTGCATCTGCTGGAGGTGTGGCCGGTGGCCTACAACCCGGTGCGCGGCACGCTGACAATCTGGCCGCACATTGGCGTGCAGGTCCGCTTCCTGGGCGGCGAGCCGTTGCCCCTCTACCCGCACCCCTCATCGGGAATCAACCGCGTGCTGCTGAACCCCCCGCAAGCGCCCGCCAGCAGAGGCGATATGGGAGACAATTACCTGATCATTACGGCGCAGGTTTTCGCCGGCAGCGATCCGCTGACGGAATTCATCACGGCGAAGACAGCGCAGGGCTTTAACGTGACGACGTACACGGCGTTGCCGGGGCAAAGCAAGGTTGACATCAAGAACTACATCGACAGTCTCTGGAATACGCCGGATGCGCCCGACTACGTGCTGATCATCGGTGACGCAAACGACACCACGTACGCGGTGGCCGCGGACACGATTCCGGTGCAGATCGGCGGAGGCACCAAGTACGCGCGAACCGACATCCCGTACGTGTGCATGGATGGCGGAGACGACTGGTTCCCCGACATCGCGGTGGGCCGCATCCCGGTCCGGCTGGTCAGCGATCTGCAGAACGTTGTCGACAAGATCCTCTCGGTTGAGGCCGCCGACTTCGCGGATCCGACGTACTGCAGCCGCGCGTCGTTCCTGAGCGGCCCGGATCCATACGCAGATGGCGATACCCGGCACGACAACAACATCGACGCTTACATCACGCCGAACAACATCACGCCGATCCGGCTCTACACGAGCCAGGGGGCGGACACGCAGGACGTCAAGGACGCGTTCAACTATGGGACCTTCCTGAGCGTCTACTTCGGCCACAGCGCGGGCATGCAGGCGTGGTCGGCACCGGCGATGACGTTTGCCGACATCGAGGAACTGACCAACTACCATCTCTACCCGTACCTGATCAGCTTCAGTTGCAGCTCATCGGCCTTTCACTGGATGGACGAGGGAATGTCGCCCGGCTTCCTCGAGAAGTTTCTGCGCGTTGCCGACAAGGGCGTGGCCGGTGGGTACGGCACGGCGGCGAACTTGGGCGTGTACGACTTTACGACGTGGGGGACCCTCTACGACTGTCTGATGCAGGCCACCTATGCGGACGACATTCGCGAGGTGGGGCCGGCAGCACAGGCGGCCGCTGGCCACTTCGTCGAGTTCTACGGTGCGGCGGATCCGGTCTCGCGCGACTACACGGAGCTGTTCTTCGTGTTGGGTGATCCAAGTATGCGGCTCCCCGAGCCGCCGCAAGTGAATTACCTGATCATCACTGCCGAGGAGTACGAGTACTGCAATGCCTTGCGTGACTTCGTAGCGCACAAGCGGGAGCGCGGCTTCAACACGATGGTTTACACGGTGGCATCCGGCACTTCCAACACGGACATCAAGACGTACATTCAGTCACTGTGGGGCACGGCGGATCAGCCCGACTATGTGCTGCTCGTCGGCGACACGGCCGGCAGTACCGCGACGGTCAACACGATTCCTAACTTCACCGGTGTCGGTGACAAGTACGCACCGACGGATTGGCCGTACGTCTGCATGGGATCCGGTGATGACTGGTACCCGGAGATCCCGATCGGGCGTTTCAGTGTGCGGGACGCGACCACGCTCGCGGATGTTGTTGAGAAGACGATTTTCGTGGAGGAAGGCAACTTCACTGATCCTGACTATGTGACGCGCGGCGCGTTCCTCGCGAACGCCGACACGAATGGCCAGGCCGAGCCAACACACGACTGGGTCATCGATACGCTCCTCACTCCCAATGACTACACCGGCATCAAGCTCTACGCCTCCGCCGGCGCGGGTACGCAAGACGTGGCCGACGCGGTCAATAGCGGTTGCATGTTCACCTTCTACTTCGGACACAGTTCATCGTCTGGTTGGTGGTCGCCGGCCTTCGACACGAGTGACGTCTCCGCTCTGACCAACGAGGGGATGTACTGCGTGGCCGGCGGCTGGTCCTGCAACAGCGCGGATTACACCAGCGACGAGTGCTACGGTGAGGCCTGGCTGCGTGCTCGCAAGAAAGGTGGAGTCGCGTACATTTCCGCCGCTGACTACATCTACTGGGGCAGCGTGGAAGATTGGGCCCCGTCGGTGTCCCTTGAGAAGAACTTCTTCTCATCGATCTTCGACGATGGAAACTGGACTCTTGGAGATGCTTGGGTGGCGGGGCTCTACGGGTTCCTGAAAGAGCACGGCGGCTGGGATGGCGATCCCAACCACGCGCCAACTCAGAACTACCAGCACTGCCGCAACTTCTTCGAGGAGTTCGTGATCTTGGGCGATCCCAGCCTGGAACTGCCGCGTGCGGACGGCTTCACCATGACGCCGACACCTGAGGCGCGCGATCTCTGCAGTCCGCCCGATGACCAGGCCGCGTATACGATCGATGTCGGTTTGCTTGGCGACTTCGCGGAACAGGTTACCGTCAGTGCCGTTGGCTTGCCGAGTGGTGCCACGGTGGCGTTTGACGTGAACGGACAGGTTCCGCCCTTCACAACCACGATGACTGTCGGCAATCTCAGCGCTTCCCCCGCCGGGCAGTATACCATCGTTGTTGACGGCACGGCGATCAGCAAGCGGCGCTCAACGACGGTGTCGTTGAGCATCTCGACCTCCATCGCGGCCGCCCCGACGCTGACGGAACCATCGAACGGAGCAACGGGAGTTGCGCGCGGGCCGGTTTTCACATGGGTGGAACAGGCCGACGCTCAGTCATACGACCTTGAACTGGCGACTGATTCGGATTTTGGTGACATTGTCTACTCGGTGACAGTCAACAGTGCCAGCCACGAGGCCGAGATATACCTCGATTCGCTGACAGAGTACTTCTGGCGCGTGCAGGCCAGCAATGGCTGCGGTGTCAGCAACTACTCGGATATGTTCAGCTTCACGACACTTAGTCAGGCGGACTATTTCACGGAGGAGTTCGACGGCGGCGGCGATTCGGTTGACCTCGACAATTACACGCTGGAACTTTACCCGAACGGCTCCGGCAGCTTCTACGAAATGTGCGGGTGTGCCGCCACGGAACTGCCGACCGATCCCGCCGGTGGCATCACGTTGAACCTGTCGGATGACGGTTCGCAGTATGTGAACCCATCGCTGTCCGTCTTCCTCTACGGAATGCAGTACGCGGGCTTCTATGTCAATGCGAACGGCAACATCACCTTCAGCAGCACGGACGGCACGTGGAATGAGTCGCTGTCGGAACACTTCGACCAGCCGCGCATTGCAGCGCTGTTTGACGATTTCGATCCGACCAGTGGCGGCACGATCAGTTGGAAGGTGACGACCGATCACGTGGCGGTTACCTGGTACGACGTACCCGAATACAACACTTCGGACAGCAACACTTTCCAGATCGAGATGTTCACCAATGGCGATATTCACATAACTTGGCTGGGTATCGACTCATCCGACGCCATCGTCGGGCTCTCCGCCGGTGACGGCATCCCGGGCGATTATCTGGAAATGGACCTGTCCACGTCGGGGCCGTGCGACGAACCGGGCGCCTGCTGCCGGCAAGAAACCTGCTCCATCCTCATCGGGGACGAGTGCCTGGCTGCGGGAGGCGTGTTCCACGGTGAGGGTACGACATGTGAGCCGAACCCGTGTGTGCCCTACGAGAGCAGCTGTGTCATCATCAGTGAAGTCGTCGAGGGAGCCCTGAGTGGCCGCTGCCCCAAGTGGATTGAGATCACGAACACCGGCGACGACAGCTTCGCCTTCATCGAAGGCGGCATCATCGTGCAGATGGAGCAGAGCGCCGACGTATCGGTCGACGTCGATCTCTCGGGCCTGGTGATCCCGGCCGGACAGTCGCTGATCGTGTGCTCGAACCACGGCGGCGTCTGCACGGGCGGCTTCCCCATCGTGTACGGCTTTGATGCTGACGTCTACACGGACGCGTTGTTCGGCGATGGAAACGACCGCTACATCCTGACCGACACCGCGGACGGGTCACACCTGCTAGACATCTATGGTGCCTTCGGCACCGATGGCACGGGCCATGAATGGGAGTATGGCGAGGGTTACGCACATCGCCGATCGTCTTGGATGTCGGGAACCGGGCAGGACTTTGCCGCGGGCCAGTGGGTAATAGGCGGCGCTGGCAGCCTGGCGGGCAGCAATCCCACACAACTGCTGCTTGACGAAACCACGCCCGGTATGCATGCGTACGACTGGACTTGCGTGGGTCCAATAACGCCTGGCGATCATGACGACGACGGCGATGTGGACGCGGACGACTGTGCGTTGTTCTACGGCTGCCTCACCGGGCCTTGCGGCCAGCCGCTGTGTGATCCAGCGCTGCATGGCGGCGACCCCGCCTGTTCATGCAGCGACTTCAACTTCGATGGCGACCTCGACCTGAGCGACTTCGCGGAACTCCAGCCCCGGTGTAAGGAGTAATCGTTGGGTGGATCAGCCTAGCGTGCGGCACGGGCACTCCGTCGGGGTGGCCAGTGTTTTGCTCATGGGACTCGCGTGCCTGTGCACACGGAGTACTCCGTCGGCGATGACCCAGGCGTAAACGATGCCTCGGATCAACCGGACGGACTGAATTGGTCAGCGGGAGGCGCAAGGGAAACGGCTACCGAGGTGAGTTTCTGCGCCGGCGCTCGGCCGTTGCGTGCGCTGAGAGCAATGTGGCGCCACCCCATGCGAACCAGCTTCGTGCGCGCGTGCTTGCGCTCCATTCCGTCGCGGCCCCCGAGTTGCGCGATCAGGTCGGCGATACTCAGGCTCGTTTGGCCGTCGCGTGACCGTCTTGTCGTCTTTGTGACTTGCATGGTTCCA
>JAFGRR010000168.1 GCA_016935035.1 Phycisphaerae bacterium
CAATTACAGGCGCGAGCGCTTCTCTCGGACCTCGCGTTGATCTCGGGCCCGATATGGTCGGACGCGTGGGGGCGACAAGGGAAAAAAGAGGGAATCGGATTTGACCCGCTGGGTCGGTGTTTTGAAAGCTGTCATTGGTCTGCTTTCTGTCGAAACAAGGTCCTCTGGCAATCTCTTAGGGAGCTTCACCAATGGCACTGACAATCACAAACCCCAACACATTGACATTGCTCAACATCGTCAACCGGACATCGGATTCGCAAAGCGACACGATGACGCGTTTGTCGACCGGCTCCAGGATCAACAAGGGCTCAGATGATCCGGCCGGTCTTATTGCTATGCGCGCAATGGACACCGAGTTGACGGCCGTCAACGCCGCCCTCTCGAACAACCAGCGCACGGATGCGATGCTCGGTGTGGCCGACAATGCAATGACCGAAATCGCCAGCATGCTGGACGAAATTCAGAGTCTGGCGCAGCAGTCCACGAACTCCGCAGGCCTGACGGCGTCCGAGTTGTCCGCCAACCAGGCCCAGATCGACAACGCCCTGGCGGCGATCGATCGAATCGTCTCCACCACAGAATTCAACGGCAAGAACCTGCTTGACGGCTCGCTGGGCATCAACGTCACGGCGCCGACCTCGGCCGTCACCGACGTTCAGGTGTACAGCCGCGAGACCTCGTCCAGCAACGCAACGTTGACCGTGTCGCGTACCGCCGCGGCGGAGAAGGCCACCTTCCAGCTCGCGACCGGCTCGGCCACCGAGGCCAGCGAGATCGCGATCCAGGGCGAGGATGGTTCGGCGGTCATCTCCATTGCCAGCGGCGACACCATGGCCACGATCGCCAGCAAGATCAACGCGGCCACCGGTGAAACCGGCGTGACTGCATCGGCGACATCCACCTCGCTGAACCTCCTGAGCAGCGACTATGGTTCGGACGCGTTCGTGCGCGTCAGCGTGATCAGTGGCGCTGATTTCTCCAACAACTATGATGCTGGCGTGGACGCCGGCATCAAGGTCAATGGACAGGTCGCGGCCGTCGACGGCCTCAACGTGAGCTTCTCGAGTGGCGACCTGAGCATGTCCTTCAACATCACTGAGGACTACGGCACAACCGCCACGGTCACCGACAAGACGCTGACAGTATCAAGTCAGGGTGGTGCCACATTCCAGCTTGGCACTAACTCGAACACGCGTCAGACCATCGGCATCAACGGGATCTACTCGTCTCAGCTCGGCTCGGGCAGCACCGGCTACCTGTCGCAGCTCAAGAGCGGTGGCTCGGCGTCACTGCTGAATGATCCGAGTGCCGCCGCCCAGATCGCCAAGGCCGCCAGCCAGCAGGTTGCCACGGCCCAGGGTCGTCTCGGTGGATTCCAGAAGTTCCAGGTTCAGACATCGATCAACGCGTTGAACGCGACCGAGGAAGGCCTGACGTCCGCCCGCAGCACCATCGCGGACGCCGACTACGCCGCCGACACGGCCGAGCTCAACAATCAGAGCGTCCTGCTCCAGGCCGCTATCTCACTGCTTGGGTTGGCCAACCAGCAGAGCAGCCAGATCTTGAGCCTGCTGTAGCACCGCGATTCGTGGAGAGTGTTGGGAGTTCCATGCCAGCCGGGCGGCCCAGGGTCGTCCGGCCGGCCTTTTTACGCGCCGACGGCGGGCTTGATGCGGCCTTGGGCAGCACGTAGCGTCCGGCCCCTGTGCCTGACATCTTCCTGCGGGCCTCATGAACATCCAAAAAAGTCAGGCACAGGGGCCAGACGCTACACGCTCTAGTCCTGCCAATCCGAGACCGTCAGACTGAGTTCGAGCACCTCGACGATGTCGTTCTTGTTGCGGTCACGCTGCTCGTAGGCCCGTGTCGCGAGCGGCTCGTTCGTGCCGGCGGCGACGATGACCAGGCGGCGTCGGTCGATGCCCGCCTCGACCAGCAGGTCGGCGACGTTGCGGGCACGGGCAAAGGCGAGGTCGGTGTGGTCGGTGAACGCCGTGCCGGCAACAGGTTTGGGGCTGCAATGGCCGCGAACTTCGACCTGCGTATTGAAGCCGCGCAGGTGTTTGACAATCTCGGAGATGCTGTCCATCTCGCCAGCGGTCACCTCGCTGGACAGCTCCTGGAACTGGACCGGCGCGCCGCACTCAAAGCGGTCGGCCTCGCGAATAGGGCGGACCGTGTCGCGCGGTCCATCGACACCCTCATCCGCGGCCTCGCCCAGGTCGGCCGGTTCAATCGGTATCACGAACATCTGTGCCAGGGGAACGTTGCGCGGCGACTGAATGCGATCCTCGAGCGGGGTCTGCTGCATGCCACCCTGATAGCCAAAGGCCTCGCGGATGGCCTCCATGAAGTCGATGAGCTTCTCGTCCTGCTTGACCTCGCTCATGGAGAGCAGCAGCACGAAGAACGTCAGCAGCAGCGTGACCATGTCGCCGTAGGTCACCAGCCACGCCGGCGCGCCGGCTTCGGGGGCTTTCTCTTTCTTCTTGAAGGCCATAATTGCGCACTACCTGTCAGATCAGGCTTCGGAGCCCTTCTCGATTTCGGCGCGCTGGCGGCCATCGAGGAACGCGTTGAGTTTCTGCTGCACGATGCGCGGGTTGTCGCCGGCCTGGATGCTCATGACGCCACGGATGATCAGCAGCTTCGCGGCGATCTCCTGTTCGCTGCGCAGCGCCAGCTTGTCGGCGAGCGGCATGGCGAAGAGGTTGGCGATCAGCGAACCGTAGAAGGTCGTGATCAGAGCCACGGCCATCGACGGCCCGAGGGCCCCGGGGTCGTCCATGTTCTGAAGCATGATGACCAGACCAATCAGCGTACCGATCATGCCGAACGCCGGCGCGTACTTGGCGACGTTGTCGAGCAGGGCCTTGCCGGAGGCGTGCCGCTCGACGATCGTCTCGACTTCCTTCTCCATGGCGACCTCGATGACGGCGGGATCCTGACCGTCAATCGCCATCCGCAGGCCGCGGGCGAGGAAGTCGTCGTAGTTGTTGTCCTGAAGCTGGGATTCGAGGCTGAGGATGCCATCGCGCCGGGCATGTTCGGCCAGCTTGACCAGGGCCGCCACGTATTCGACCGGGTTGAGAGGCTTGGCGAAGACGGCGTTCTTGACGACCGAGGCGATCTTGAAAACCTGCCCGAGCGGGAACGAGATCAGAATCGCCGCCACCGTTCCCCCCACCACGACCGCAATCGACGCCATGTCGATGAAGCTCGTTATCGACGCGTTGATCATGATCGCGACGCAAACGAGCGTGATGCCGAGCACAAAGCCAATGATTGTGGAAATATCCATGGCGGACTGTGTAGCTTCCTGCGGACGTTCGCGACGCCCTGAGCCTGGTCCCTGGACACCGGCGCACCGGGTCCCGAGTGTCATCGGTCCGACCGAAAACGCCGCTTAATAGCGTCCGTACCGGCAGAATCCGGCACGGCGTGGGCGTTGGTCCGCGAGTTACATCGACGGGG
>JAFGRR010000169.1 GCA_016935035.1 Phycisphaerae bacterium
GAGCACTTGGTTGTGCCGGAGGCGTGGTTTGAGCGGCAGAGCCGGTATGTGACGCGTTCCGCCGAGGAACTGACGGCGGACGCGCGACGGCAACTGGCCGCGGGACTGCGCGACGAATGCCGCTTTCAGCAGACGCAGTTGGCGTCGCTGTCGCGTGCCGGGCTGGCGGATGTGGTCGCCGGCATGCTAAGCGAGTATGCGGCCGCGCTGGACGCGTGGTGTGAGCGGCTGACGAATTCGGATGCGCTGCTCGATGTCAGCGCGGAGGTCGGCGAGTACAAGTTCGGTCGGCTGGGCAAGGTGTCGGAGCAAGACAAAGCCCGCGTTGACGAGGTGCGCAAACGCTGGCTCGATGGGCGGCTGAAGAAACGCTGGGCGCGCGAGGTGGTTGAGCCGATCGTCGAGGCGGCGCCGGCGGCGGCCGAGTTGGCGCGAACACTGCTCGGGCTTGAGCGTGGCTATTGCGAGCGTCTGGAAAGTGCCAAACACCAACAGTCGGTTTTTGAGTTTGGCGACGTGCTGAGCCGGGCGCTGCGGCTGCTGGGGACGGCGGCCGGCGACGGTACGCCGGTGCCGACGCCGATCGCTTTTGATCTGCGCCGCAGATATGAGCACGTGCTGGTGGACGAATACCAGGACACCAGTCCGGTGCAGGTGGCGCTGTTGCGGCTGGTGACGCGTGATCAGCCCGGGACGGCCAATCGGTTCATGGTCGGCGACGTGAAACAGAGCATCTACGGCTTTCGCGAGGCCGAGCCGCGACTGTTCGTCGAACAGGCCGATTCGTTCGAGCACGGGCGTGAGGACGGCAAGGTCATTTACCTGGCGGACAATTTCCGCAGCCATGCGAGTGTCGTGAAGGGGCTCAATCACCTGTTCGCGCGGCTGTTTGACATGACGCTGGGCGGGACGGCATTCGGTGAGCAGGAGCGTTTGGCGGCGGGCCGGGCCGAGGTCAACAACCCGTCGCTCGATCAGTCGCCGCGGATTCAGGTGCACGTGCTCGAACAATCCGCCAGTCGCGAGCATAGCGGGAGCGACGATAGCGAGGACGGACAATCGCTGCTCGAACGCATCGAGCGTGAGTCGATCGTGGCGGTGGAGCTGGTTCGCGATCTGCTCGCGCGCGGCGTCAGCGTGCCGGCACGTGAGCCGGACGAGAGCATCGGACTGCGGCCGCTGCGGCGGAGCGATATTGCAGTGTTGCTGCGGTCGGCACAGAAGAACGCCGGCTATGTCGCGCGGGTCTTCCGTGACTATGGGTTGCCGTGCATGGCCGGCGGGCGCGAGTCGTTGCTCGCCGCGCTCGAGGTGCAGGACATCTGCAATGTCCTGCGATTGCTGACGAATCAGCGACAGGGGATTCCGCTGGCGGCGTATCTGCGCGGGCCGCTGGTCGAGATGAACGCCGGCGATCTTTGGAAGATTCGGCAGATGACGCCGAAGGGGCTGTTTTCGACGGCCGTGCGGCGCTATCGCGAGAGTGGGCTGGAGCGTGAACTGGTGACGCGGCTCGATGCGGCGATGGAGCAGCTCGAACGATGGGATGTGTCGGCGCGACATCTGGAATTGCCGGCGCTGTTGCGACGCATTATTCGCGATGGCGACCTCGACCTGTTCGCGGCGGGGTTGCCGGACGGGCCGCGGCGGGTGGCGTCGCTGGATGCGCTGGTGCGCTACGCGGCGGCGTTCGCGGCGGGCGGCGATCATGGCGTGGGCGATTTCGTGCAGCACCTGGAGCAGCTGGCCGAGCAGGATCTCGACCCAGGCGCGGCGGCCGCCGGCGAAGCCGACGTCATCAACATCATGACCGTGCATGGCGCCAAGGGGCTTGAATTCCCCGTGGTTCTGCTGCTGAACGCCGGCGCGAAGTTCAACAACGCCACGTTGAGGCAAACGCTGCAACTCGACGAACGAGATGGACTGGGGTTGCGGTTCGTGGATTATCCGCGGCGGCGCGAGCTGCAAAGTGCGGCGTTTCATCGCATGTGCTATGCCGCCCAAGCACGTGACGTTGAGGAAGAGTTGCGGCTGCTGTACGTGGCGGCGACGCGGGCGCGCGAGCAATTGTACGTGATCGGGCACACGGTGCCGGACGCGTGGGCCAAGTGCCAGGCACTCTATGCCGCCGATGCACCGCCGTTGATTTCGCGATTGACCGTCAGGAGCACGCTGGAATGGGTGCTGATGGCGGCGGCGGGCGGGGACGTGCCGGCGGAGCTACTGAGCGTCACAACGCGCGCTGCCGCGGAGATCGGCGTGACGAGCGAGCCGGCGACGCCCTCGGAGACTCGGCCGCTACCCTGGTCGAGTGACGACGAAGACTGGCTCAGGCGGGCGGAGTCGCACCTGAAGGCGGAAGTGGAACTCGGCTTGTCTCGTGCACCGGCGGTGATGTCGGTCAGCCGCTGGAAGGAACTGGCGACGCGCGACGCGGCGGCCGAGCAGCCAATGACTCTTGACGCACACGCTGCGCCGCTGAGTGTGCCGACGTTCGCTGGCTTTGGGGGTAGTGTCGACGGGCGCACGCGCGGGACGGCGGTGCACCGATTCCTGCAGCACGTTGACCTGCTGCGGCTAAGCGACGCGGCGGCCATCCGGGCTCAGACCGCCGTGCTCGTCGCGGATGGACGGCTGGACGCGTCGGACGCAGCACTGCTGCCGATCGACGATCTGGTCTGGCTTGGCCAGTCCGCCGATGGGCAGTTGCTGGCGGCTCACGCGGAGCAGTGTCATCGCGAGGTCCCGTTGGTTTATGCATATCCGACCGGCATCGGCGATGAGCGGACGATTATTCGCGGCGTGATTGACTGCCTGGTAGAGACGCCGGACGGGCTCGTGCTTCTCGACTACAAGACGGATTCCCCGCGTGACAACGCGGCGTTGACGCGGCGGATCGCGGGCTATGAGGTGCAGCTTCAGCTTTACGCCGTCGCTGCCGCGGCGATCTTCGAGCGTCCGGTGATACGAGCCGCGCTGGTGTTTCTGACTGCGCGAATCTCGCACAATTGCCAGCTTGAGCGGCCGTCGCTTGGGCGGCTGCTCTCGACGGCGTCCGAGGCAGACGACTCATGACCGTGCGTGACGCGCGGCGTCGGCTGGTTAGAATGCGTTCGACGCTGCACGACACGCGGATGGGAGCGGGAGTATGTTGACCAAGGCAACCGTTATCGGTACTGGCGGAATGGGCACCGTCGTTGCGCACCTGCTCGCAAGCAACGACGTGCACGTGGCCTTCCTGGCGCGCACGATGGAACGCGCTCATACACTGCTCTTCGACCGTGAGAATCGCCGTCATCTGCCCGGCTTGCGGCTGGTGCAGCGTATCACGCCGACGGCGGACCCGGCCGCCGCCCTGGCGAATTCGGAGCTGATCGTCTCGGCGATACCCTGCCAGTTCTTGAGAAGGGAATGGTCGCGGTGTGCCGCTCACGTCGAGCCCGGGACGCCGGTGTGCAGCGTGACGAAGGGCGTCGAGATCGAGACGATGAAGCGTCCGAGCGAGATAATCAGCGCGGCGTCGCCAGACTCGCCCGTGGCGGTGCTGTCGGGGCCGAGCGTGGCACCGGAATTGGCACGTTGCCTGCCGGCGACGGTGGTGGTGGCCTGCGTGCGGGCCGACATCGCCTGCATGGTTCAGGAGGTCATGAGCACATCGTGGTTCCGCGTGTATACGAATCTTGACGTATTGGGGGTCGAACTGGCGGGGGCCCTTAAGAACATCATCGCGCTGGCTGCCGGTATACTCGACGGGCTGCGTGCCGGTGACAACGCCAAGGCAGCACTGCTAACGCGCGGCCTGGTAGAGATCACGCGGCTGGGCGTTTCGATGGGAGCCAAGCCGGAGACGTTCGGCGGGTTGGCCGGCGTGGGTGACCTGGTAACGACGTGTGTTTCGCCCATCGGGCGCAATCGTTCGGCCGGTGAACGCATCGGTGCCGGCGTGAGCCCGGAGCAGGTCATCGAGCAGAGCACATCGGTGATCGAGGGCATCCCGACGACGCGGGCCGTTGTGCAACTCGCGGCGAAGCTCGGTGTCGAGATGCCGATTACGCGTGCCGTCTACGAGGTTCTCTTCGAGCGGAAATCACCGATCGCGGCCATCAGCGAACTAATGAGCCGGCCGCCGAAGGCCGAGCAGCGCTGCTGAATCTTGACGGACCGGGGATCATCGCGTACTTTTCAGCGCGGAGTTGAGAGCGTCGTGACCCGTTGGGGGCACTGGAGTCTGACGATGCGTGATAACGCATTCGCGTTGGGCCATGGAAGTGAGTTTCGATATACAGTGAGCACGCCCCCAACTCCTGATCCCGATCCTGGCAGCACACAGTATGAGCAACTGCACGCGCGCATTCTGCGCTTGCAGGAAGAGTTGATCGCGGCGCAGCGGCTGGCGATGGTTGGTACGACGGCCGCGATGCTGGCGCACGAGTTCAACAACCTGATGACGCCGGTGTTGGCGCGCACGCTGGATGCCCTGAGCCGCGACGATCACGACGTGATGCGGATGACGCTCGAACGCACCGTGAACCAGATTCAGAAGGCGATATCGCTCAGCCGGCATCTGCTGAAGCTCACGGATATGGACTCGGGTGTTGCCGAGACGTGCACGGTTCTCCACGCCGTCGATGAGGCGCTCGAGGAGGCGGTGCGGCCGTTCAAGAAGGACGGGATCGAGCTGCACGTCGACGTGCCCGATGATCTGCGTGTAAACGCGCGGTCGTTGCTGCTGGAGCAGGTGTTGCTGAACCTGCTCACAAACGCGCGCGAGGCGATGAAGGGCTGCAGCGGATTGCTGGCGATATCGGCGCGGCGGGACGGCGACTTCGTGCACATCGCGGTGCGCGACAGCGGCAAGGGGCTGAGCCAGCACGAGATTGAGACGACTTATGCTCCGTTCCTGGCGGCGGACGCGACGGATGCGCAATGTGCCTGGCAGAACGTCGGGCTGGGGTTGCACGTGTGCCGGCTGATCACGCGGCAGCACGGGGCTTCGGTTGGCGTAACGGCCAACGAGGTTCGCGGTTGCACATTTCACCTGCGGTGGCCCGCCGCTTGATGTAAGCGCGCGTTGGACGTCGCGCGGTCGGCCGGCGCGACCGTGCCCGTACGACCATTTCCATAGACCATGTCGAGGAGACACGCCATGAGGCATGTGGCAGCTTGCACGTTGATGGCTCTCGTGGCCGCGATGCTCACGGGTTGCGCGAGTATTCACGGCACGTGGGAGGTGACATCCATCGAGCCCACCGAGGCTAAGGGCAGTTTCGAACTGGGGCGTTTCACGCTGGCGGCGGATGGTACGTACACCGCCGAGGTGACGTACGCCGAGGGTCTGAAGGAGTCCAACGGGCAGTACGTGTACGACGACAAGACCGACGAGCTGACGTTCAAGCTTGGCGAGGGACGCGAGCGCACGTACAAGGCCGAGTTGAACACCTGGGGCAATGAACTGCACCTGGCCGGGACGAACAAGGCCGGCAAAGCGTGGCAGGCGGTGATGAAGAAGAAATAGGGACGTAGGGACTGAGGGACGAACGGAACGACGAAGAGGGGGGCGGCGCCGCAGGATGAGGCTGCGCGGACGGGAAGGGTTACCCTTGAGCGGGGAGCGGTAGGTCGTATGGCGGAAGGTGTTGTGATTGTGGTGCCGCGTGACGGCCGCTTTCTGATAATCCGGCGGTCGGCGCATGTCGTTGTGCCGGGGGCGTGGTGCTTTGTCGGAGGGGCGATCGAGGAGGGGGAGTCGCACGAGCAGGCCGCGGTGCGCGAGTTTACGGAAGAGGTCGGCGGGCGCATCCGCCCGCTGCGCCAGGTTTGGGAGTATACGCGGCCGTCGGACGGGCTGAAGCTGTACTGGTGGCTGGCCGAGTTGCTCGATGGCGAGCTGACGCCGAACCCGTACGAGGTCGGCGAGCTGCGCTGGTGTACGCCGGATGAGATTGAGCAGTTGCCGGGTCTGCTGGACGGGAACCGCGCGTTTGTGGAAGAAGTGGGGCGTGGGCTGCTGGGTGACATTCGGCGGTAGTCGGCCGGCAGTGGGGGAAGAGTCTCAAGGTGCTCAAGTTTGTGCTTCCCCATTTGAGACTCTTCGCCCTCCTGTTGCGCGAGGGCGATGTTATTGGGCGAGAAGAGGCAGTGCAGAATGAAGAATTCACAAAGCACAGCGGCGGCGGAA
>JAFGRR010000170.1 GCA_016935035.1 Phycisphaerae bacterium
AGGCCGCCGATGGCACCCCGCTGCGCGCGTTCGACCACGAGGGGGAGGTGGGTTCGCTGCTATTCTCGCCAAACGGCCAATACCTCGTGATTGGTGGCAGGAACTGCTCCTGTGGTGTGGACGTGCTGAGCCTCGCCGACGGACTGAGGGTCTCCTGGGTGACAACGGCGCGAATGGTTGGCATCGGCTTCTCACCCGACGGCACCTGGCTGCTGACGGCCAGCCAGAACGCGTGGGTCAAGTGCTGCGCAGGAGCGCCAGGTTTGTCAGTCTGGGCGTTTCCCGACGCAACCAAGCTGTACGACCTGGTGGATGCTTATCCGCCCTATTCAGCGACCGCCGCCGTGCTTTCGCCGGATGGTGAGCTGGTTGCCGCGCAAGAAGATGCACTCGTGCTGCGCCAGGTCAGCGACGGCACCGTAGTCTGGTCGCAGACCGCCGACGAGCTGCCCATCGGCTTCGACGCTGACGCCCAGACTCTTGTCACCATGTCCGACAACAGCCTGATCTACCGGCGGGCGTCAGACGGCGAGCTCGTCCGCACCGTCAACGACGACAGCCCGTTCATCGCCACGGCCTTCTCCTCGGACCGCGCGTTGCTGGCCTCCTGTCACGCCGACGGCACCATCAAGCTCTGGCGCACCGCCGACGGTACGTTGCTGCGGATCTACACAAACACCGCCGCCAGTTGTGTTGCCTTCTCGCCCGACTCAGGCCGCATTGCCTGGGGTCGCGAAGACGGTTCGATAGCAGTCGCGAGTATTCCGTACGGTCCAGGCGGGCAGTGATCAGGTCCTGACCCATGGGTTTCGGCTTCGAGAGAGCCATCGACAGCGGCCACCGGTGAAGTCGCGACGCGCGTTGCGACCTCACCCGTGGCCGCGCTTTTGTTCCGAGCCGCGACCGTAAGGGAGCGGTTGCGTCGCGAGGTCTTCCGGTTACTCCGTCAACCGCTTCCTAACGGGCGCGGCTCGGTTCAGCCGATGCCCACCTCGCGCTTCATGGACTCCATGCATCCCTGACAATTCACCACCCCGTCACGGGTCGGCAACCCAGCCCTTTCCAGCTATGCTCCCATCTTTGCTTCTTCCACCGTCCCGGAGACTGCCGACAATGCCGCGCCTCGACACGATTGTTCGCCAACCGGTTGCTCGCCCCACAAGTTGCGGCCACGATGCCACCGTCTTCACCGCCGCCAACGGCTATCTCGCCGTGCGCGGCACGCATCCGGAACTCGCCGACGGATTACCCGGCGTATATCTGGCTGGACTGTTCACCGACGATGCACGCGGTTTCCGCACACTGGTCAGTTGCGGCGACGTCCTGGGCGTCTCGCTGACCGTCAACGGCAAAGCCCTCACGCACCGCGACGCCACTGTCACCCACAACGAGCGTCAATTCGACCTCCGCAAATACCTTGTCACCCGCACCACCACCTGGCAGATCAGCCGCACAACCCAACTGACCGTCACCACCCAGCACACGTGCAGCCTAGCCGATCGCCGCCTAATCATGCAGCGCTACCAGGTGCAATCCACTGGCAGCCCCGTCAACGTCAAGCTCACGGCCAGGGTCACGCTGCGCGCCAAGACGCGCGGCGAGGACCTACTCGCCGGTTTCCGTTCAACCGCAAGCGCCGGCGAAGTCGCCACGCTCGCCCAAACCCGCACACGCGAACATGGTATCGCGCAGCACTCCTGTGTGGTTGTAGACGGTGCGGCTAATGCCAAGTGCCGCGCGAAGCGCGCCGGCGGAACCTGGGAACTACAGACGACGCTGAAACCCGGTCGCCCGCTCACGCTCGACAAGTTCGTCGCCTACGCCACCGATCGCGACACCGGCGAAGACCACGCCGCCAGCGCCACGAGCGCCGCCCAACTCGCCGCCCAGCGCGGCTTTACCGCCATGCTCGGCCGCCATACGCGCGCCTGGCGTCAGCTCTGGCGCGACTGCGACATTCAGATCATCGGCGACGACGACAACGCCCTGGCCCTGCAATACACCATCGCCCAGCTCATGGCCCACACGCCGCGCGACGACGACCGTGCCGGCCTCGGCGCCAAGCCGCTCTGCGCCGAGGGCTATCGCGGCCACACCTTCTGGGACACCGATCTGTTCATGACCCCCGCCGTCACCGCCCTGCGCCCGGACCTCGGCTATCACCTCGCCAACTACCGCTACGAGACTCTCGACGGCGCCCGTCGTAACGCCGCCCGCTTCAACTTCGCCGGCGCCTGGTTCCCGTGGGAAAGCGCCGACGACGGCACCGAGGTCACGCCGACCTACTGGCTCCACCCCGACGGCCGCCGCATGCCGATCACCTGCTGGCAGTACGAAATCCACTCCATCTGCGACGTCGCCTACGCCGCCTGGGACTTTTCCCTCAGCACCGGCGACCGCGAGTGGCTATTCACCAAGGGCGTCGAAGTCCTCCTCGAAACCGCGCGCCACTGGGCCTCGCGCGCCAAGTACAACGCCCGCCAGAAACGCTTCGAGATCCACGACGTCTGCGGCCCCGACGAAGGCCACGAACGCACCAACAACTGCGCCTTCATCAACGTGCTGGCAGCGTGGAACATCGACCGCGCGCGCGCGACGCTCGACATGCTCAAGTCCGAGCGGCCGGCGGCGTATGCCGAACTCGTCGCGCGTTTGGGTCTCGATCAACGCGAACTCGCCCACATCCGCCGCGTCGGCCGCCTGATGTACATCCCCCAGGACCGCAAGACCGGCTGGTATCGCCAGTTCGACGGCTTCGAGGACCTGCTCTTCGTCGATCCCAACAGCGCCGCCGAACGCTACGAGCAGCCGCTCGCGGTCGAGGAGACGCAAGCCGTCAAGCAGGCCGACGTCGTAATGCTGCTCTACCTGCTGCGTGACCGCCTGACGCGTCCCCAGATGCTCACCAACTGGGATTACTACGTCCCGCGCACCGCCCACGGCACCTCGCTGTCGGCGGCGACACACGCGGCGGTCGCGGCCCGTATCGGCCTGACCAAGGCCGCCCGCCAGTTCTTCACCCAATCCGCCAACATGGACCTGCTCAACTGGCGCGGCGACAGTGATCGCGGACTGCACGGCGCCGCCATGGGCGGCACCATCTGTGCCGCCCTCTTCGGCTTCGGCGGCCTCGTCTTCCACGAAGACCACCTCAGCGTTGACCCAATCCTGCCCGCCGAGTGGCAGCGTCTGCGCATCCCCTTCACCTACCAGGGCCGCAAGCTCCTTCTCGACATCACCCACACCGGCTTCGAACTGACCTTCCGCGAGAGCGGCACCCCCATAACCGTAACCACCGCCACGCGCCGCCACCACCTAACCCCCACCCGCCCCCTGAAGGGCCGCCTGGCCCGACTCTGCGGCACCACCAGCTCCGAACTAAAACGCCGGTAGCCTACGCCCCAACAGAGCCCGAGCGGAAGC
>JAFGRR010000171.1 GCA_016935035.1 Phycisphaerae bacterium
CTGGCAACGCGTCTCCCTCGCGCACCAGCGCCGATGCCATCTGCCCAGCGGCCGGCATCGCGACCAGGATCATGATCAGCAACATCCCCAGAACTTGCCCTTTACCGACGTGTGACGTGTGTTCCATCGTCTCGTCCTCCCTCTTGTGCGCATTGGCGGCGCGCGACACAACCAATAGACGGTCGCCGCTGGATGCATGATGTGTAGAACGGCCCGGCCTCTGCTGACTGTGCATCGGCCCCTAAAGTGGGGAGAGCGGTCAAGAATTGTGCGCGTGCAGCTTCCGCCTCCTCCACTTCTTTAGTAGCAGCGGTTCATTCCGATAGTCAAGCAATTCCTCAAAAAAACTGCTGCCGATTATCGCGGGTGGACGTATCGGCGTCTGAAAGCCACCTATCATCCCATGTTGTATAACCATGGGTGGTCGGAACACGCTGTTCTTGTTAACGTCGGGCAAACGCGGTATACAAAACTGGTTCTGCCATCAGTTTGGGTGTTCTCGACTACTCTGGAGGATTGAGATGATCAGGCAAACAGGCCGTTGGTTGGGAGCGGCGATCTCAACCGCTTGCATGGTGGCGCTGCTTGGGTGCCCATTCGGAACGACCACAATACCAGGCGGGAATGACGATGTTTCCGATTGCAGCGCCCTCTTCATAGAATACTTCCAGGTTGCCCAGCAAGCTGGTGCGGCGGCGGCCAATTGCACCAACGCCGACAACTGCGACGAATTCTGCGAGAAATTCGCCGAGATGGAAGATCTGCTTGAGCAACTCGTCGATTGCTTTGGCGACGAACTGAGCGATATCGAGGAAGCCCTCGCCCGTTCGGCGATCGAGCAGTTCAGCGCCGAGGCGGCGGAGCTCTGCGGCGAGTAGCATCGTACTGGTGAATACTCGGCGGCCGGTTGTTACATAGTGATTTGGCCCACCAGCGGAGGTTCGATGATGGCTGCGCCGATGGTCATGTGTGCGAAGCTGAACAAGGAACTGCCCGGCATCGATCCGGACACATCGGAGGGACAGCAGGCGCTCAAGATGTCGCTTCTGCTCGGCGGCCCGGACTTGCAGCGACGCGTGCGCGAGCAGGTGTCAATGGAAGCTTGGCGCATGTGGCCCGACTACATGCTGATGGTCGTAAACGAGTATCGCCTGGATCCCACCTCGGACGAATCAAACGCTGTCCTTGGTAAGGCGATGGAGGCGTTCTTCTTCGGCGACGCCGGCCATGTGCCGGGTTATGTCCCACCGGAGCGGTGAGCCCTAACGCGCATGCCCGCTGGCTGCCTGCGCGATGACTACGCCCGCTCGCCACGGCTTGGGATCGGTTGGGAGGGTGAACACATCTTACGCGACGCGGACGCCGCTCGGGAGTATGCTGCACGTCGCTGTTTCGGATTGGCCGAACACGCCGCACGTGGGAGACGATTGCGATGTCCAACGAGTCAGGTAACCCCGTAGTCCTCACAACCGTGCTCACTGAAGGTGAAGCCACGCTGATCCAGACGGAACTGGAGCAGAACGGGATCACCGCACGCGTCGCCGGTGGCGAGTCGGGCGGCTTTCGCTTCGAAGCACTCGGAAAGGTCGAGGTGCTTGTGTACGAGTGCGACCTCGAACGTGCCCAGGCCGTTTTGCGCGCGATCGAGGCCCGCGACGACGAGCCGAACTCGCCGGACGAATGATGCGCTGCTTCGTCGCCGTTGAATTGGACCATGCCACACGGCGTCCGCTCGTCAAGCTGATCGACGAGCGTCTGCCGCGTACGCGCGACGTGCGTTGGTGCACCGGGCAGCAACTGCACGTGACGCTGAAGTTCCTCGGGGAAGTGCGCGAGCAGGACTTGCAGCCGGTCTGCGCCGTTGTTAAAGCAGCCGCCGACCAGGTGACGCCATTTCCACTGGCCCTAACGAGACTCGGCGCTTTTCCAAATGCGCGCAGCCCGCGTGTGATGTGGTGCGGCGTGCGTGATGATCACGGCGGCTGCCGACGCTGGCTCGAGCTGGCCGACCCGCTGCTTGCCGACCTGGGCTTCGAGCGCGAGTCGCGTGCATTCTCGCCGCACATAACTCTTGGCCGCGGCAAGTCCGCAGCCGGCGCCCGGCTGATGCGCGAACAGCTCGAGAGCCTGGCGTCGCCAACGGCACCCGAGACGCTGGTACGCGAAGTGGTGCTGTATGAGAGCCTTTTGAAGCCCGGCGGCGCCGAATACCGCCCGCTCCTCACCGCCTCGCTGCAAGGGTAAGGGCGGACGCCTGTGGCGGCCGTAGCGTACCGGAAGAGACTCCCGCGGTGGCATAGATTGTGCCAGATGATGAAGATGGCCTACGAGACGTCGGCCGCTACAGCTTGTCTGGATACAGCAGGCGGCCTTCCATGCCTCCCGCGACCGGCATGATCGTCCCGCTCAGATGTCCCGCCAGCTTGTCCGACGCCAGGAACACGATGCCCGCCGCCACGTCATCGGCGGTCGCGATCTTGCGCAGCGCCATCGTCGACTGCACGCGACGGACGGCGGCCTCGTCACGCAACGCATCCTCGGCCATCGGCGTGCGAGTCCAACCTGGGCACACGCAGTTCACCCGCCCGCGCGGCGCGAATTGCACGATCTCGTTCTTCAGCGTCCGTGTCAGGCCATACGTCATGGCGGCCTTGGCGGCGGAGTAGTCCGCGTGCCCCGCCTCGCCGAAGATCGCCGCCGTCGATCCCACCAGAACGATCGACGCCGATTCGCGTGGCTGGACCTTCAGGTGTCGCAGAAACGCCCGGCAGGTGAAGAACGCGCTGTCGAGATCGGCGCTCATCGTCGCGTGCCATTGCTCGGTAGACATCTCAGCCAGCGGCACCGACTCGGGCGTGAAGATGCCCGCGTTGACGACGACCACATCCAGC
>JAFGRR010000172.1 GCA_016935035.1 Phycisphaerae bacterium
GCACCATCGAGGTTTACTGGGGAGATCTGCCGGCCGGCGCGCCGGCGACAGTGTACCTGTGGGGCGATCCCGCCCTGTACGGTCATCCGTCGTTTGCCCAGGTGCTGACGTCCGTTCCGGTGACGGCCCAGCCGGATTCGGTCGCCACGATCGACATTCCGCTGACGCCCGTCGGTGACAGCTTCTTTGTCGGCGTGATCATGGACATTCTGGCAAGCGACTATCCGGCCGCCCTGGACGACAGTCTGGCCGGCGGCTACGGCTCGAACTGGTCAGTTTTCGATCCGCAATCGGTTGATCCGGCTGACCTCGGCGCGGCCGCGATGCCGCCCTTTGACGTGGGTGCCTCGGGTGGGTGGATGATCCGCGCGATTGTCGCCGGCCCGGGTGAGAATGACGTCAACGACAACGGAATCCCCGATGATTGCGAGGGGGCCTGCTGTATGGGCGACGGCACCTGCATTCTGATGCCGGAGTATGACTGCTACGGGATTGATGGTTCGTGGAGCGGCGTCGGCACCAGTTGCGAACCTAACCCCTGCCCGCAGCCGCTGGGCGCCTGCTGTGTCGGTGGCATGTGTACCGAGGCTACGGAGGAGACCTGCGTAGCGGGCGGCGGCGTCTGGCAAGGGCCGTTTACCGAATGCGACCCCAATCCCTGTCCGCCGACGGGTGCATGCTGCACGACTGGGGCCGTCTGCGATGAGATGACCCAGGCTGATTGCCTGGTGGCGGACGGCTTGTGGCTTGGAGAAGGCACTGGTTGCGATCCGAACCCGTGCGATGTGCTCGGCGACAACTGCGATAACCCGTTCATCATCGACGAGTTGCCATTCACGGCCAGCGGCAATACGTGCTCCTTCGTGGACGATTATTACGGGTACTGCGCGCTGAAGCGCGAGACCACCGGATCGCCGGATGTCGTCTATACGTTCACACCGACCGAGGACATGGTCGTAGACGTCTCACTGTGCGCGTCGAGCTTCGACACCGTGCTATCGGTGTACTACGAGTACTGTGAGGGCACGCCCCTCTATTGCAGTGACGACGCGTGCGGGGCCGATGGTTTGCAGTCGGCCGTGACGTGGATCGTGATGCCAGCGGGATACACGTATTACATCGTCGTGGACGGGGTGAGCGCGTGTGGCGATTACGTGCTGGAGGTGAAGGAGACGGATTACGCCGTCGACTGGCTGTTGTTCTGCCAGATTCCCGATGCCTCCTTGATCGAGGATGACGTCGAGGTCAGTGAGGTGGGCAGCGCGACGCAGAACCGCATCGTGTATGACAATTTCACCGCCGGCGACAGTGTCTGCGGCCTGATCTGGTGGGGCTTCATGGCCACCCAGGGCGGCGAGGGTCTGGTGAACTGCGATGACACCGCTACGTTCAACATCGCGTTCTACGAGGATGACGACGGGCGCCCGGGCGCGGCGTTGTGCACCTACACCGTCGATGCCATGGTCTATGAGTACGACATCTACTACGACGACCTTGAGTTGTTAGCCTTCCTGGTTACGGATCTTTCGCCGTGCTGCGCGGTCAGCGAAGGCTGGGTGTCGATTCAGGGGGCCGGCGATCCGGATTGCATGTTCGTGTGGATCGGCGCCGACGGTCTGGACGACCGCGCCTGGTACAGCGATGACGACGAGGCCGGTGATGTCGGCTTCGACATGAGCTTCTGCCTTTTGGGCGATCTCTACGGCGACAGCGGGGCGTGCTGCTTCGGCGAGTCCTGCATCGAAGCCACGGCGACGGATTGTGCCCTGCTGGGCGGCGTCTGGCAGGGAACCGGGACAAGCTGCGATCCGAACCCGTGCGTGCCGCCCACCATTACCGACTGTAACTCGAATGGTGTGGACGACGCCATAGATATCCTGCACGGCACCAGCGCCGACGTGAACGGCAACGCGATTCCGGATGAGTGCGAGACCGACTGCAACGGCAACGGTGTGCCGGACAGTTGGGAAGTCTCTACCGGCGCGGTCGCCGACATTAACGGCAACGGCATACCGGACTCGTGCGAGACGGACTGTAACGGCAATGGTAGACCCGATTCGTGGGACATTTCGACCGGCGCCAGTGCCGACTGCAACCGCAACGGGATTCCGGATTCGTGCGACATTCGAGTTGGCCGCAGTCGTGACGCGAACGGCAACGGCATACCGGATGAATGCGAGGCCGACTGCAACAAGAATGGGCTGCCCGACGCTCTGGACATTGCGAGCGGCAGCTCCGACTGCAATGGCAACGGCGTGCCCGACGAATGCGAGGCCGATGGCGACCACGATGGCGTCATCAATGCCTGCGACAACTGCCCCAGCGTGGCCAACGCCGACCAGGCGGACAGCGACGGCGATGGTGTGGGTGATGCCTGCGATACCGAAGATGCCGGCAGTGATTCGGGGCAGCCGCAGCCCGAGCCTGAGTTGCCCAACCCGAGCGTCGTTCAGGCGTTGATCGACCTGATCGCCGGTCTCGAAGGCAATGATGATCCGGACATGCAGTTGTTCCTTCAGGCGATGACGGCGATTCTGGATGTGCTCGATCAGGCTGAGGCGGCCCGCGGCGCGCCGAGCATCATCGATACGGATGACGGATCGGCGAATTCGGTCGCTGACGTGACCACGATCGAACCGGAGACCGAGGACAAGGAGAGCCTGGCCGCCGCCGAGGATGACACCGCTGAAAAGGAAGAAACACCGGCGATGCTCTGTCCGGCTACGGGCTTCCTGACGATCTCGCTGATGCTGGTGGGTATTTTCACGCGCCGTCGCCGCATGTAGCGGCCGACGTCTCATCGGCCGTCGGGCGTCTGCGGGCGCCTACTGGCCTGTTGGCGGTTATTTGGTTTGCTGCGTTCAACGTCGGCCGCAGGGGGCCGACGCTACGGGGCCGCGTTGGGCGGACGCTACCGTGGGGGGGATGCTATGGGGAGGCGGCTTGTCGGAAGGGGCCGGCGTGGCTATTCTCTTGGCGAGAGGGGTTTCTGAGATCGTCGGGAGTCGTGAGTATGCCAGTTGAGAAGGTACTATCGGAAACTGAACAGCAGATGAAGCGCGCCGTGGAGTTCCTCAAGCAGGAATACCGGGGCGTGCGAACGGGGCGGGCGTCGGCGGGGTTGGTCGACGGGCTCAAGGTCCACGTCGAATCTTACGGCTCCACTATGTCGATGAAAGAACTCGGCGCGGTGGCCGTGGCCGAGGGCAACGTCATCGTCATCAAGCCCTACGACCCATCGACGCTGAAGGACATTCAGAAGGCGATCGAATCCAGCGAACTGGGGATCAACCCGCAGAACGACGGCAAGATGATCCGGCTGCCGGTGCCGGCTCTCTCGACCGAGCGGCGCAACCAGTTGGCGCAGCACGTCAAGAAACTGGCCGAGGCGCAGAAGACAGCCGTGCGGAATCTGCGGCGTGACGCGAACAAGCTGCTGGATACCGGCAAGAAAGACAAGACGATGACCGAGGACGATTGCGATCGTGGTCAGGAGTGCGTTCAGAAGCTGACCGACTCGTACTGCAAGGAGCTTGACACGCTCTGCACTGATAAGTCGAAGGACATCATGGAGGTCTGACCGGGCGTCCGGAGACGGGCGCGCGGAAGTGACTGTGGGTGGCGGGCGAACCGATGAGCGCATCGGCCGCCCGCCCTGCATTTCTGGGCGACTTATTCCGGGCCGTCTGCCGGATTGTGGGTGGGGCAGTGGTTTTCATTACAGCCCGAAGCACAAGATGGCCCCGGACTTGCGTCCGGGGTTCTGATTGGTGGCCCCATCAGGACCCAGCTCGCCACGGCTGGATCGTCGTTTGGCCACGCGGCCGCGCGGAGGCGATAGAATATGCCAAACGACCTTGATGATTGGACGGTGATGGCAACTACCAAGACGATCAACCGAGTGACCGACGACGAAGCGCTTGAGCTGTATCGCTCGTGTTCGATCCACGAGTTGGGCCGCATGGCGCTGGAACGCGCGTCGCAACTGCACCCCGAACCGTATCGCACGTACGTTGTTGATCGCAACATCAACTACGCCAACGTGTGCACGGCACACTGCACGTTCTGCAATTTCTACCGCAAGCCGGGCGACGCCGACGCGTACGTTTTGAGCTACGAGCAGATCGGTGCGAAGATCGAGGAACTGCTCGCGATCGGCGGGACGCAGGTGTTGATGCAGGGTGGTCTGGTACCGGGGCCCGATCACCCCAGCGGCCAGGGGCTGCCGTTCGAGTGGTATCTTGGCTTGCTGCGGCACATCAAGCGACGTTACCCGGCGATTCACGTGCATGCGTTCAGCCCGCCGGAGATCTGGGCGTTTCACAAGCTCTTCGATATGCCGCTACGCGATGTGCTGCTGCGCTTGCAGGAGGCGGGACTCGACACGATCCCTGGCGGTGGGGGGGAGATTCTGGTTGATCGCGTCCGCCGCAAGATCGGCAACGGCAAGACCATGACCGACGAATGGCTGGCGGTGATGCGCGCGGCGCACGGCATCGGCATGGCGACGAGCTGCACGATGATGTTCGGGCACATCGAGACGTGGGCCGAGCGGATAGAGCACTTGCGCCGCCTGCGCGAAGTGCAGGATGAAACCGGCGGCTTCACGGCGTTTATCCACTGGCCGTTTCAGCCGGAGGGCACGCCGTTGGGCAGATGGAAGAGGCCGCCGACGGGGGCGGGTCAGACAGCAGAGCACTGCTCAAGAGCAGTGGCACCCGGGGCGGGGTCTGGTGTGGACGACGTGCTCGCCGATGTAAGCACGCACGGCCCCGAGCCGGTTGGTGAGCCGGGTGCCCCACCCTTTCAAGGGTGGGAGACTGAAGGTGCCTCAAACGCCGCGAAGTCAACTGAGCATCAGAACATCGTCGCCGACACCAATCCCCACCGCCCCGAACCTGACGGCGAGCATCTGTTTCTGGCGGACGCGCACGAATACCTGCGACTGCTCGCGGTGGCCCGGCTGTATCTCGACAACATCCCGAACATCCAATCGAGCTGGGTGACAATGGGCCCGAAGATCGGGCAACTCGCGCTGCTGTTCGGCGCCAACGACATGGGCTCGGTGATGATGGAGGAGAATGTCGTCTCCGCCGCCGGCGTGACTTTTCGCCTGAACGAGGACGAAATCCGCCGATTGATCAAAGACGCCGGTTGGCAGCCGCAACAGCGCGATCAGTATTACCGTTGGGTTGAGTCGCCGCGCAACCGTGCGTCACTACCGATTGTGGAGTAGGTGGTCATGGTTGCGGGAGCCTGCGATGGTCGGCGGCCCGCCCGGGCTGAAGCCCGGGGCTCTTTGTTCCGCGCGCTGATGCGTTGTTACGCATCTAGGACAAGTCGGTAGATCGTCAGGAGCGTTTGGACCGCGCGCTCTGTCGACAGGTTATCCGTGGCCCAATTGCGTGCATTCGAGGCCAGGGATGCGCGTTCGTCGGGGGAATCCAAGAGCTGTGCGATGGCGGAGGCGAAGGTGTGTGCATTGTCGGCATCAACCAGCCGCATCCGCATGCCGTTGCCGCTGATGTCGCGGAGCGTCGGCAGGTTCGTTGCGAGTACTGGGACGCCGAAGGCCACGGCTTCCAATACGGCGTTCGGCAGGCCCTCGGTGAGTGAGGGCAGGCAGAACAGGTCGGCGGATGATAGCAGGGGGGCCAGGTTTTGCTGCCAGCCGAGCAGGTGGACGCGTTCTCGCGCGGGGCTGCGTGCGATCTGGCGTTCGAGCATCTCGCGTAACGGCCCGTCGCCGGCGAGTGCGAACACTGCATCGCGTTCGATCAGTTCCTCGGCACAGCGCACGAGCCAATCGGTCCGTTTGACCGGCTCGAGCCGGCCGACCCAGGCGATGACGGGGACATTCTCGGGTAAGCCGAGTCGTCGCCGGGCGTCCGCGCGTTCGAGGGCCGGTGCTGGTGGTTCAATCGCCGGTGGGACGATGTGTACACGTTCGACAGGCAGGCCGAATGCTTGCATGACGTGGCGCGCCAAGGCCGGCGTGTTCACGATGTGGCCGGCATCACGCCGCGCCGTGAGCCATTCGAGCCACAGATGCCAGCGGCGCTCGACCTCAATCGTCGCCGTCGACGTCAGTACGGGAATCCCCAGGCGGCGACCGACCAGCCGAGCGGCAACATTCGCGTGCGTCAGCGTCGCGTGAATCAGGTCCGGTGCGAGTTCGCGAACATGCCGGGAGAGACGCCGAAAGACGCCTAGATCGTGGGAATTTCGCGCATCGCAGGCGAATGTGCGGATGCCGTCGCGTTCCAGTTCGTCGCCGATCGGTCCGCGCGGGGCGAGGCAGCCGACATGGACGTCGACGCTGGCCCTGGTCAAGCCGCGTGCCAGTCGGGCCAACCGCATCGGCGTGCCGCCGCGCTCAAGATCGGTGACCAGGAGCATCACACGCACCGGCGTTTACCTCCGTCTCGCGGTAGAGCGTGATGCTTGCTGGTGGTATCCGCTTTTCATGTTGTGAAAGGTATCGCGAGTTGGCGGCAAGAAAAACCGCGCCGCGTGGTCACTGTTCCTGAGCGGCGTTTCGATAGGCCGACGGGCGCTGGCCGATGACGCGCCTAAAGGACGTGGCGAAGTACTGGCTGCTGCCGAAGCCGCAGCGCAGGGCGATCTCCACCAGCGGGAGCTTGGTTGACGTTAGCAGACGGCGCGCGACACCAATACGTCGGCGGATGTAGTAGTCGCCGGGGGCGAGACCGGTCTGGGCCTTGAAGAGACGTTGGAAGTGGGAGATGCTGAGGCCGACGCGGCGTGCCAGATCCGACATGCTCAGGGGCTCGGCGACGTGCATGCCCATTAGTTCGATGGCGGCGGCGATGGGGGGCGAATAGGCGCTGCCCGTGTTCGGCTGGTCGGCGAACTGGCAGATGATGATGAGGAGTTGAATGAGCGTGGCGCGCGCGGCGACGGCGTCGAGCGTGTCGGGCGCCGCGTCAAGTTGAATCAGCCGCGCGACCAATTCGTGCGTTTCGTCGGATGTTGCGAACGCTCGGCGGGGCAGGTGCCACAGTCGATTGTGGAGCAGCATGCCCTCGGCGTGCGTCAATCCGATAAAACGTCTGGGTGGTTGCTTGGACATGCGCAGGAGCAGCCAATAGAGCGTGCACGGTTGGATCATGTCATCGACGCCGCGCAACTCCTCACCTGGCCACGCACAGAACGCGTCGCCGCCGTGCAACTCGCACTCCTGTTGGCCGGCGATGAACCGGACGGACCCGCCAGTGATGTAGCAGAGCGCGAAGAGACCCGGGTGTGAGTGCCTTTCAAGCCCTTGTGCGGAGTGGAAGCGATCGAAACCGATTTCGGCCAGTTCGGGGATTCCTGGGAACGGATTTCTGCGCACGCAGCGCGCACGCTCCTGCTCCATTGCTCGTATTGGTCCGATACGCGGCATGTGTGATATTATACCATAGATATAGTTGTAAGACTAACGTTCAGGGCATGGCTAAAGTTAAATGAAGAAGCGTATCGGTGTGCGCCGGCTTCCGTGCGAGACTGTATGGAGGCGGGTAGCCCTGACTCGACGAGTATGAAGTCGTCGAGTCGGGCCCATCGGCGTACGCAGACAGGTCGTGAGGCCGGCAGGCGGGTTACCGTTCGGCCGCGGAAAACGTAAATCAGGCATCTCTTGTGGTTCTGAGGAGGAAAGAAAATGCGTACTGCACTTGCTCTGGGCATTGCCCTGTTGCTCGTCGGGTCGGCGAGCGCGAATCTGATCAACGGCGACATCGAGAACAACTCGGTTGAACCGTACGGCGGCATCGATAATTGGGGCCCGAACGGCGGCAATGCGCCGTACGCCAACCACGGCACGCCGGCGCCGCTGCCTGGCACCGGTGACGACTTCGGCTACTACTCCGCTCAAGGTACTGAGACGGTCGGTCAAGTTTCGTCGCTGACCTTCGCTGCGGACACTCTCTACGAGTTCAGCGGCCTCTTCACGGGCGGCGGCAGCGGCTTCGGCGAAGTCGTCCTTCAGATTGGCTACGCGGACCTGGAAACCGGCGATTTCCTCGCTCTCAGCACGTTGGGTATCACGGTTGACAACACTTGGGCGGCGTACCCTGGCGTTACCTACAACACTGGCGCAACCGGCGAAGAACTCGGTCAGCCGATCTGGGTCCGCCTGGGCGACGGTATTGCCGGTACGCCTGGCGACAGCGACATCTGGTTTGACAACCTGACCCTGACCCCCGAGCCGGCGAGCCTGATCTTGCTCGCGCTCGGCGCCCTGGTCCTGCGTCGTCGCTAGGTCGTCGCGGAAGAAGGACCAACACACACGCGAACGGAGAAGGGCGTCTGGCCAGTACTGGTCAGACGCCCTTTTCCTGTCCACACCCGGCGAGGCCGGATGGCTGGATCCAATCGGTCAGGCCCGCTCCCTACACCTTGGCGGCTTCAGGCAGCCGCATCGAGACGCGGACGACATCGTCGTCCTTGGTGGTCTCGATTTCGAGGCCGGAGCGGTGGAAGATCTTGAGCATGCCGCTGTTTTCGACGAGCACGTAGGCATTGAAGTGGCGGATGCCGGCGCCGCGGGCGATGTCCACCAAGCGATGGAACAGGTAAGTCCCCAGCCCGTGCCGCTGCCACTGGTCCTCGACTGTGAAGGCGACCTCGGCGGTCTCCTTGGCGGCGTCGGTCATGTAGCGGCCGACCGCGATGACCTCTTCCTGGCCCGGCGTTCCTACCAGGCATATCAGGGCCATCTCCGTGTCGTAATCGACGTTGCAGAAGACCTGGAGCTTGTTGTGCGGCATTGATTTCAGCGTTGCATGATATCGCAGATAGACGGTCTGCTCGCTGAACCCGTAGAACATGTCCTTCATCAGCGGCTCATCGTCCGGACGGATCGGACGCACGAAGACTTCCTTGCCGTCCTTGAGCGTGATGTGGTCTTCGTACTTGGCCGGATACGGAGCCCGCGGGGGCGGCATGATCTGGTTGGGATACACGATGCGGCGGCGTTTGGCGGCGTGCAGCAACTCGGAGCGGAAGTCGGGATGCGCGATGCTGATAAGTGACATCGCGCGCTCGCGCATGGTGCGACCGGCCAGGTACGCCGCGCCGTATTCCGTCACCACGTAGTGAATGTCGCCGCGTGTTGTGATGACGCCGGCACCAGTCTGGAGATTCGGCACGATGCGTGAACGGACACCATCTGGTGTGTCGGCGGTGCTGGGCACGGCGATGATGGGGCGGCCGTCCTTGGCGAGCGCGGTGGCCCGCATGAAGTCCGCGTGTCCACCCAGGCCGCTGTGGAGCTTTTCGCCGAGCGAGTCGGCCACGACCTGGCCGGTGAGGTCGACCTCGAGTGCCGCGTTGATCGCGACCATGTTGTCGTTGCGTGCGATGACGAACGGGTTGTTCGTATAGTCTGACGCGTGCATCTCGATCGCCGGATTGTCGTGCAGGAACTCGAAGAGGTCGTGCGAGCCGGCGGCGAAACTGCCGACGATCTTGCCGCGGTGCAGCGTCTTGTACTTGCCGGTGATGACGCCTGACTTGGCGAGTTTCATCACGCCGTCGGAGAACATCTCCGTGTGAATGCCAAGGTCGTTCTTCTGGGTCAGCATGGAGAGAACGGCGTCGGGGATGCGTCCGATACCGAGCTGGAGGGTCGCGCCGTCGGGAATAAGCCGCGCGAGGTTGGCGGCGATGGAACGCGTGACTTCGTCGGGCTCGTCAACGACGGGCCATTCGAGCAGCGGCTCGGTCTTGTCGACCAGGTAGTCGATGCGGTCGACGTGCAGGAACGAGTCGCCGTGAGTTCGCGGCATGCGCTCGTTCACCTGCGCGACGATGAGCTTGGTGGATTCGACGGCCGGTTTGGTAATGTCGACGGAGACGCCCAGGCTGCACCAGCCGTGCTGGTCCGGCGGGCTGACGCTGACCAGCGCGATGTCGATGGGGATTCGCCGCGTGCGGAACAGGGCCGGCACCTGCGACAGGAACACAGGCGTGTAATCGGCGCGGGCATCGGCGACGGCGTCGCGCAGGCTGTTGCCGATGAAGAACGCGTTGGCCCGAAAGCTCGGCGCCAGCTTGGGGTCGGCGTAGGGGGCCACGCCGAGGGTTAGCACGTGCAACACCTCGGTGTCCGAAAGCGAGGCATGGGCGCTGCACAGGGCGCGCGTCAACTCCTGTGGCTCGCCACAGGCCGAGCCGATGAAAACGCGGTTGCCCGGCTTGATGCGTTTGATCGCCTTTTCGGCGGGGACGATCTTGGATGCGTATTTGGTGCGCCAGTCAGTCGTCATGGTTACTACTCCGAAAGAATGATGCGCGCGTCGGCCGCGATCGCGCCCTTGCCGGACGAATACACGATCAGCGGGTTAACGTCCAGTTCCTTGATCTGCGGATGATCGGTCACGAGCTGGGCCAGGCGCATGATGCACTCGGCGATGGCCTCGACGTCGGATGGTGGTTCGCCGCGCACGCCCTCGAGCAGGCGGTACGAACGGATGTCGTGGATCATCTCCTTGGCGACGTTGCCGCGGATCGGTGCCAGGCGGAATGACACGTCACGCAGGGCTTCGGTGTAAATGCCGCCCAGCCCGAACATGAGCAGCGGGCCGAAGTTCGGGTCGCGTGTCATGCCGAGGATGATCTCCTTGCCTTTGGGCAGCATCTTCTCGACGAGCACGCCCCAGATTTCCACGTCCTTGCCGAGCTTCTCCCGCACGCGCGCGATCATCGCCGTGTGTTCCTCACGCGCCGACTTCTCGTCAGCCACGTTCAGGACGACCCCGCCGACATCGGTCTTGTGCAGGATCGTGGGGCCGACGATCTTGAGCACGACGGGGAAGCCCATTTCCTTAGCTGCCGCCGCGGCTTCGTCGGGCGTGGTTGCCAGCTTGAAGGGCGTGACCGGGAAGTTGTAGTGCTGGAAGACCTCGAGCGCCTTGACCTCGATCAGGTTCGGCCGGCCGGCCTTCAACTCCTCGGCCATGATCTTTGACGCCGCCTTTTTGTTGACGTCGAACTTCCTGTACTCGCTCAGCGGCGTACGGACCCATTCGGCGAAACGTGCCTTGGCGGCCAGCGACCGCATGGCGTTTTCCGGGAAGGTGTAGGTCGGTATGCCGATCTTGTGCAGTTGCTCGACGGCGGGACCGACGTCCACCAGCCCCATCGGGCAGGCCACGATCGGCTTGTTGCACATGCTGCGGGCTTCGCCGATGACGTTCGCGATCTCCAGTACATTCGTCATCATCTGCGGCGTGATCAGGATTACGGTCTGGTCGACACCCTCGTCGCTGCAAACGGCGTCGAGGGCGGAGCGATAGCGGTCGTCCTTGGCATCACCGATGACGTCCACGGGGTTCTTGAGGCTGGCCGTGGGCGGCATCTGAAAGCGTAGCGACTTGGTCGTGTATTCCTGGAACTGGGCCATTTTCAGGCCGTAGCGGATGCACGCGTCGGTCGCCATGATGCCGGGGCCACCGGCGTTGGTGACGATCGCGGTCCGGCGGCCGTTGGGCAGCACCGGATCGGCGAAGGCCTCGGCGAAATCGAACAGGTCGGCGACGGACTCGACGCGGATGACGCCGGCCTGCTTCATCATCGCATCGTAGACCTCATCGGAGCCGGCCAGCGAGCCGGTGTGCGAGGCGGCGGCCGCCGCGCCCTGGGCCGTGCGCCCGGTCTTGATGGCGATGATCGGCTTGGGATTATGCCCGTGGGCGATCTCGTTGGCGGCCTGGATGAAGCCCTGGCCGTCGGAGATGTCCTCGACGTACATGAGGATGACGCGCGTGCGCGGGTCAATCGCCAGCGATCGCATCAGGTCGATTTCGGTGACGTCAACCTTGTTGCCGAAGCTCACGAAACGCGAGAACCCGATGCCGCGGCCTTTTGCATAATCCAGCAGGGCCGTGCACAACGCACCGCTCTGTGAGATCAGGCCGAGGTTGCCCGCGCGTGGCGTATCGCGGCTGAAGCTGGCGTTCATTCGCACTTCTTGCGCGGTATTGATGACGCCCAGGCAGTTCGGGCCGACGATGCTCAGGCCGCGTTTCTGAGCGAGCTTCCTGATGCTCATTTCGCGTTCACGGCCCTCGCCGCCGATCTCCTTGAACCCCGCCGAGATGATGACGAAATGGCGCGTGCCCTTGTCGGCCGCCTCGGCGATGACACCCTCGATGAAGGGGGCGGGAATCGCCAGAACGACCAAGTCGGGGGCCTCGTCGATCTCGCTGATCGATTTGACGCACGCGTTGCCAAGGATCGCCTTGGCCTTGGGGTTCACCGGATAAACCACGCCGGTGA
>JAFGRR010000013.1 GCA_016935035.1 Phycisphaerae bacterium
GGAATCACGATCCGCCCGGTGCCGCAAAACGGCTCAAAGACGCGCCTGATCGGGCCCGTGCCGAAGCGTTCGAACGCCGCCGTCAGGAAATCAACCTCGATGGTCGGGTCCCAACTGAACGCGAGATCGTAGAGACGCGGATAGTCGTACCAGTTAGCGTCGATGATCTGCATGGCCCGCAGAATAGGCGGTTTCGGCGGCCGGGCACACACCCGAACAAATTGCTAATTTCCACTTGCCGACTGGCACTTTTCGTATTATGTTAGGTATATGGTCGGGCATTGGGAATGGCTGGTCCGGCCGGTGTTTTGAAGGCAACAGCGGATTAGTGACCCCCATGTACCACGGCTCTATGAGCCGTGCAACCAAGTAACGCTCCGCAAGGAAGACGCGGCTCGCAGAGCCGTGACACACGTGACGCGATGCCAGGTAAAGACGGCCGACGAGACGTCGGCCGCTACATGGGCTTGTCGGCGCTGGCGTGGGGAGTTGTTGGCATCCTACGTCGGCCGCGGGGGGCCGACGCTACATGGGGCGGCGTAACGGGAATCGGTGTGCGGTGGCATCTTTGTCGTTATCTCTCCCTTCGTCGCTTTCTTTTGGAATTTGAAATATGTCGGCAGCACTAAAAATCCCAACCGCTGAACACCGAGGGGGCACTCAGCGACCGCGCCTGGCCGAGTTGGCACGGCAGATAGAGCGGCTACGCGTCCGCTACGCTGTGCCGCACGGCCGCTGTCCGTGTGGCTTACCCGCGCTCGACCATGCGTTGGGCGGCGGGTTTGCCTGCGGCGCGGTGCATGAGTTGGTTGGTACATCCAACGCCACGCCGGTGCGGTCGATCGCCTTGCGGACAGCGGCATTGGCTGCGGGCCAGCAGAACTGGGTCATATATATCGACAATGCGAACGATTGCTATCCGCCCGGGCTCGCGCAACTGGGCATTCCCCTCGGCCGGCTGCTCATGATTCATGCGAGCAGTGCGACCGACACGTTGTGGGTTTGCGAGCAGGCGTTGCGTTGTAGTGCCATCGCCGCCGTCATCGCCGCCCCGCGTCACTTGGACACTTACGTCTCTCGCCGGCTGCAATTGGCGGCCGAAGCCGGCGGTGGGCTGGGGCTGCTCTTGCGGCCGGATGCGGAGCACAACAAGACTTTCGCCGCCAGTCGAATTCGCTTTGAACCCATGGCGCAAGACAGGGAAGTCCGCCAGGTGTTGGCCACGGTGTTGAAGCTGCGTGAAGGATCACCCAGCGAACCCTTTGTTGTGGAACTTTCCGATGCGTCGGGTCCTGTGTCTACATCTGCCGTACCTCTCGACCGATCGCGTGCGGCGCGACGGCCGTCTCGGGCCGGGTGACGCCGATCGGCCGCTGGTGCTCACGCGCCGCGTGGGTGCGTCGGTGTTCGTGGCACAGCGTTGCGCCCGAGCACAGGCCGGCGGCGTCGAGATCGGGGCGTCGGCGGCACAGGCGCAGGCGACACTGCCAGATGCGATCGCGGTGCCTGAGGATGCCGAGCGTGATCGTCAGTTACTATGGCAATTGGCGCGATGGGCCCTGCGTTTCAGCCCCAGTGTTCAGCCGCTGGAGCCGAACCTGTTGCTCGTTGACGTCACTGGCTGTGAACGGCTCTTCGGAGGAGAGAGAAACATCGCGCAACAGGCGGTCGGCGGTTTGACCCGGCTGGGGTTCGGCGCACGGGCCGCGATCGCGGACACGATCGGGGCGGCTTACGCGCTGGCCAGCGCCGAGACCGCCGGGTGTGTCGTGGTGCCGCCCGGGCAGAGCAGTGCTCATCTGGCGCCACTACCGCCGGCAACGTTGAGGATTGACGCGCAGACGCAGGAGCGGCTGGAGGCGCTCGGCGTGCGGACGATCGGCGATCTGCTGACGCTGCCGCGCTCGTCGTTGCCGGCCCGGTTTGGGCGCGACTTGTTGCGTCGCCTGCGACAGGCGCTGGGTGAGAAACATGAACCGCTGGTGGCGTACGAGGATCGTCCGCCGCCGTTCACGCGGGTCGCGTTTGAGGCGCCCGTGTCCGAGCCGCGCGCGGTGCATCCGGTCGCCGGGCAGATGCTCGACGAGCTCAGCCAGCAGGTGCAGCAGCGTGAGTTGGGCGTGCGGACGTTGGAGTTGATCGTGTATTTCGAGCAGGTGCCGCCGACCGTCGTGACCGTGAATCTTTCGCGTGCCTCCCAGGCCTGGGAGCACATACGGTCATTGTTGCAAGGCCGGCTGGAATACGTTGATCTTTCACCCGGCGTGAGCGGCATGATGCTTGCGGCACGGCATACGTCGCGCTGGCAGCCGCATCAAGGTGATTTGTTCGAGGCGCGTGATCCGGCGGCGGACGAGGTGCTGGGCTGCCTGGTGGATCGGCTGGCCAGTCGGCTTGGTCACGCGGCGATCGTTCGGCCGCAACTGGTTGACGATCATCAGCCGGAGTTCGCCTTTCGATATGTGTCGGTGACGGCCGCCGGCTGTGCGCCGGCAGGCTCGAATGGTGTCACGGTCAACACGCGACAGCA
>JAFGRR010000014.1 GCA_016935035.1 Phycisphaerae bacterium
AGGTCAGCCCAAGCTGGATGAGAACGCCCTTCCCGGAGCACGGACTTGTGCTGCTCGGACTGAAACAACGCATCCACCTGAACAGCGATCGCATCTACGCCACGGGCTATTCCATGGGCGGGCACGGCAGTTGGACCATGGCGATCCTGGTGCCCGACCAGTTGGCCGGCGTCATGCCGATCGCCGGCTCGCTCAACCTGCCGCAGGATGACCTGCTCGACAACGTGCTGCCGAATCTCGCGAATACGCATGTTTTCGTCGCCTGGGGCCGCGGCGACAACCGCATGGCCAACGGCAAGGTCAGCCCCACCGGCGGCATCGCCGGCACCAATCAACGAACGACCAAGCGCACCGACGAGTTGGGCCTGCCCGTGGTTTGGCGTGAAGACCCGGAGGCCGGCCACAGCGACGTTGTCCCGCCGCAAGAAGAGGTGTTCAAGCTATTCTCATACACGCGCGAGCATTACCCGCGTCAGATCTCGAAGACCTTCCGCGCCTTGCACGAGTCGTCGCACTACTGGTTGGAGGCGGACAAGTGGATCGGCGTGGCCCTCGATGGACAGGGCGACATTCCAGTCGTGCTCCAGCCCGACGAGAACGCCGGCAACCCTGACGACGTTGACGCGGCCATCACGCGAGCCTTGCAGCGGCGAGTCGCGCGACTCGAGGGCACGGTCGACGGCCAGACCATCACGGTCCAACGCAAGAAGATCCACTCGCTGACCATCTGGATCGGCGACGGGATGATCGACTGGGCCCAGCCGATCAATGTCAAGGTCGGCGGCCGGCAGGTCTTCAACGATCGCATCGAGCCGGACCTGCTGGTCTGCCTGCTGCAAGCTGTCCGCACGTACGATTTCGAGCGTCTGCGCTGGGCCGGCATCCGCTACGAAACACGCCGCCCTGGCCGCATCGTCACCCGTCGAACCAAGTTCCCTCCCATGTACTCCGACTAATCCAGCCCGCCCGGTGCCATGCCCAAGCGCTAAGCGCGGGCATGCGCGTGACGTCGTCATGGTGCCGAGCCCGCAGGCGCCGACTGCGGCGTCGCGAAGCCGTCCAGGACGTACAGGTCACCGTCACGCCGCCAGAGTGCGTCCTCAACGCCGATGTCCGGCTTGTCGCGATCGCGCGGCACCAGTACGACTGTGCGCCCGCTCTGCCACGCCGCCGCCAGTTGTGCTCGCCGATCCTCCAAAACGAACGGCTTGTCATGCGTAGGACGGCAAACCTCGATGGCTAACCCGGCCGGCACACGGCCCAGCACAACTTCGTAGCTGAAGGCAAACTGCATCATGCTATCGCTGACCAGGATCAGCCCGTCGGGGTCGGCGAGCCGCAGGGCCTGCTCATTTACACGCACTACATGGTCCCGCCCGACACCCCACGGCACGAAGAAGGCCTGGTAACCGTCGCGGTACGGCTTGTTGCCGACCATGCTCCGCAGCAAGCCGCGAGCTTCGACCACGCGGCTGGTCGCGACATAGACCAGCGGGTCCCACAGAACCGTAACCACAGTGGCAACCATCGCCACCTGCAACAGGCGCGACCGTTGGGCCCAGCGCCACCGCAGATCAGCCAGCCCCAACCCACAGAACAGTCCGACCAGCGGATACATCGGCAGGAAGAACATGAACTGATCGGGCACGCTGTATCGGGCGGCGAATGCGAAGTAAATCAGCAGCTCTGCCACCAGTGCCCACCGCAGCGCCGGCGGCGCCACGCCACGCGCGAACAGCCCCCACAGAGCCAGCGGCACTGTGAAGTTCGGGAAGTTGTACGCCAGATAGCCGACTGCCAGCGTCAGCGACTTGACGTTGATGCTGGTATTCAGGACGTCGCCAGCGTACTTGCCGAACAGGGCCGAGTGTACGCTGGCCATCAGCCCGTCCGTCCGGGCCGCCACGAGAATCAACGTTATGTAAGGCAGGGCACCGATCAGCCACGCCAGCAGACACGCACTGCCCGCCCGGATGTTTAGATGCTTGCGCCACATGGCCCACAGGATGACGCCGATGTCAACCGGCGTTGCAAGCCCGGCCAGCACGTGGTTCGAGACGCCCAATCCATTCAGCAGTGCCAGCAGCACGAGCCAGCGGCCGTGCCGCGTCCGGGCAAACTGGGCGAGGCACAGCCACTCGGTCGTAAGCAGTGCCGCCACCAGGGTGTACGACTCTGTGTGCGTGGCCAGATGCCAGACGGTGTGCGCGAGCGCGACGGCCCCACCGGCGACTGCCGCCGTCGCCGTCTGACCGGTCAGCAGCCGCACCAGCGTGACCAGATTCGCGATGGCGATGGCGGCAGCGAGCGAACTGACCAGCGTGATGGCGAAGGCGGGCTCGACGCTGGGCAGGTTTATGGCGCAGCGGCCGAGGAAGTACTGGACGGGGTGCGTCAGCGCGAGCCCGAGAGGGTTCTCGAAATGCCCGCTGACGATCCGCCACTGCTGCCAGCCCGAGTCCTGCCATTGTACGCCGCGATTGGCCGTACTGGCATACAACGCCAGCGCCAACCCGAACGCGACCAGCCAGACCCGCAACATGCCGCCCTTGGGCGCCGCCGGCGCGACTGTCACAGTGGTGTCACTCATCCCGAGCAAGTCTCCAACCAGCGCCTCAAGTAGCGGCCGCCCCCCGTGGCGGCCGTAGGATATCAACAAGCCCACGGCGGCAGTGTCGGCAATCCATGTAGCGGCCGACGTCTCGTCGGCCGTCTTCGTGGCGACCGCCCCCACGGCGGCCGTTTCCCGCGGCCAACCCGCATCCAGACCGATAGCCTACCCAGTCCCGCCGCGTCACGAAACGCGCGGCGGCCACATAACTTGCGGCGGCCGCCATTGACGCCCGCGCCCTCCAACCGCTATGGATAACCCCATGAACAATGCGACAGGCGACTATCAATACGTCGAGCACGTGCGTGCGGTGCTGGTCCGGCACGATCCTTTTAAGCTGGTCGGGCAGGCGACACCCGAT
>JAFGRR010000173.1 GCA_016935035.1 Phycisphaerae bacterium
CTCGGCGTTCGTGCGGTACACGTCGGCGCAGGCGACCATGTTGCCCAAGCCCGCGGCCTGGCGGCCGATGTCGGTGCCGCGTCCCCCCACGCCGACGGCCGCCACGGTCAGCTTGTCGTTGGCCGACTCGGCCACGGCCCGGGCGCTTGTCCAGAAGTACGGCACGGCGGCCAGCGTCCCGGCAGCCCCCTTCAGCACGTCGCGACGGGTGAACTGGGCATGACTCATCGGCAGACTCCTCGTGTCAGGTGGGATTCGGGTGGGCGCGCGAGCGTGCAGAAGAACGCCGGAGCGGCGCAACCTCGCTCAGCCTGCCAGTTTAACCGCGAAAAGGACCCCGGGGCAAGATGCCGCGGCGGCGCAGAGTGGGTACGCTATTCGGGGGGTTACTAAACTGCAGTCGCAACTCACGATAGGATAAGTAGTTACGTTACGAGAAGTGGCAACGAGTGTTGGTGCGATCCGATGAACACGGTAGACTCGGCGCATGTGTCAATGCCGAACGCGTAGAGTGTCTATGGGCGATGTGCAGTCTGTGGATGTCACCTGCACATGCAACGGTACCGCGCCAATTGACGACACGTTCGCCGCCACACGCATGGAAGGGCCTTGCCCGGCAGACCGAGGACACGCCCGCCTGGGACAGTGCGGGGCTGACAGGCCAGGGAGCGGAAGTCATCATTTCGACGATGCATACGGACGCCGTATAGAGTGGCCGCCAGATGATGTCAAATCTGCCTCGGTGTGTTGCACCGACGCGCGTCGGCATTCGCGCGCTGTGGATACGACCCACCAATAGCGGGAACTAGGGGATCCCATGCTTCTGACGAGATCACCGGTCGTGCTCCGCGCAGATAGTTGAGCGCCCAGACGCTGGCGGCTAGAATCACACCAGAGATTCCTCTTGTGCGAATGGGGGCCGGTCATGACACGCGCGTCCGGATTCATCGCCGTGTGTAATAGGCGAGAGGCTGGCTGTCCTGTTGTGGCGCTGTGAGCGAGTTTCCCGGATCAGGTTCCAGACCGGGCGAATACAATATCCAAACGCCGAGGAAGTCGTGTGGCGTCGTGTTCCGTCATAGGAGTTGGAAAGGAGGAAACGCTGAACCAACAAGTGTTGCCGACTGGAGCCGCCCGGACGCGTGAGCAGCTATCCAAGAACTAGCGTGGACAGCCGCTTGATGGCAATGTGAGGTCAGTCCTGGGCAGCACCGGACGGTTGACCCGTGTGGTTAGGCAGGGAGAAAGAGTATGACGCATTCAGTGCATCGCGATCCGCTGTCCGCATGGAAGTACCTGGTTCAGCACGGTGGAATTGAACTGGAGGGACGCGACGAGGGGCTTGATCAGCGCATACTCCAACGGCTGGACCCCTGCGCGCCTTCGCTTGACGACGCTCTCGCCACGGCCACGATGCCGGCGTTCACACGGGCGTTCTTTGAAGCCGTTCATCCCTTCCTGGCGATGTTCCGCGACATACTCTCTTTCTTCGAGCACGCGGATGTGACCATGGGCCCTGCACAATGGACACTCCAAGTGGATGATGTTGATCTCAACCTGTCTCATTTTCAGAAGTGGATAGGCACATGGTGTGGAGTGGGCATTGCTCAAATGCAGATCCCTGCCGTGGATTGGAATGGCGTTTGGCGCCTCTGGCGGGTTCTGTGCGACAAGGAGGAAATTGGTGCCGAGATTCGACGGTCCTTCAACCAGGGACAGCCTCAACTACCACAAGATGTTCAAACGTGGGTCGACATGCACAATCGAGGCAACTACCTCCCTCTGCCCGCCTCGCTTCAGTCCCCCCGCTGCCCCCCCGAGTTGCTGGCGAGCGCATCCATTGCACAAGCAGCTCTCTCGCGGCTGAGGGAAATGGACCTGACGCGTGAACGGCTTATGGAACTCCGGCGAGACTACCGGCGTGACCCGGATAGGTCTGATGCTCTAGATTTCTGGAGTATCGCACAGAATGAGACCGACTACTGGCTGCGGTCATACATCGTTGCGCTGTCCGCCGCCGCCACTCTCTTGACCCAAGCTCAGCTTGCCGGATTGGGGCGTGATCTCGATCTCGTCCTGGCGGACTTCCCGCTCCGGCCATTTAACGTTGAAGTCTCGATTGCGGAGCTTGAGTCGGTGCTCTCCCTTCCCATTTGGCAGAAGAGGTATGAACTGTACTCTGTGTGGGTTGCAACCGAGATGGTTCGGGCCCTGAAGGGCCATCAGATTGAGTTGCATCATGAACACGGTCGAATAGTCTTCGCTTTCCATGAGACATTGGTTGCCACCATCCACTCGTCACCGGGGCCATTCAGAATCATCAGTGAGCGGCGTTGGCCGCTCGAGGATCCCCGGGGGCGGGGTCGCACGGGGAGTGTTCAACCAGATCACGGCTTATGGACTTCTGAATACGGACACGATACCTGTCGCATGGTCGTCGAAGTCAAGCACTACAAGAGGTCGGTGAAGCGTGCGTTCCTTGCTGTGTTCGAGGACTACGCGAGGGCGTTTCCGGAGGGGGAGGTCTATCTCGTCAACTACGGCCCAACGGGCAGAGCGGTGTGGGACGTGTCTAGATCGATACGCGAACGTTGTCATGCCATTCAGAGGCTCACGCCAACGAGTCTGGAGGCGCGAAATGAGCTGGCGCAGGCCGTGCGCGAATGCGTTGGTGAGCCAGTGCTGTCGTGGCCTTATGGGTTACACGCTTCTGCAGACGTAGTGGTTGTGATCGACGTGTCGGCCTCTATGAAGACAGTGTTGCATTCACGGCACACGGAGGCATTGGTGCGCAAGATCGTGGCTTCAGAGTGTCCAAGAGAGCTCATTGCGCTCGACACAGCGGTGGTCGGTACTTGGCCACCGAACGAGGAGGGATTTGCAGAGTTGATCGAGACGAACGGAGGCTCAACCGCCTTGGGCCCCGCGATTGTTGACTTGCTCCGTCGGGTTGCACGTGTCGTAGTAATCACGGACGAAGGCGGCCTGGAGACATTGTCGGGACTCCACGCCACGATGCACGACTGCCAAGAACTCGAGTCGCAAGGTGTCTGCGTGAGGGTCTGCACACGTGGAGACTACGGCCAGGAGAGGGATCCCGGTCGAATTGCCTGACAATCGTATGGAGAGCGACCAGGTATGACGCCCGGACGCGCCTTACCCCGCGCGTGACGCGTCGCGTTCACAGGGCCGGTCCACGCTTCGGTCACATCGACCGAGAGCGGTTGGCGCGGACACGACCAGTCGAGGGTGTCGTGGCATTGATGTCGCGGGGTTAGGTCTCCCGGCCGTGAGCGAAGATCGCCGTTGCGCGCGACGGTGGAACCGTCCTGAGGCAGTAACCGCACTCAGCTTCAGCGGGTTCGCCAGCGACTGAAATCCTCGATTCAGACTGTCCCAGGACCCGCAACCACATCAAATGACGAATTCCACATGCCAGTTGAATAGAATATGCCCGTCTGCGAGAATGCATCGCGATGTGATCGACGAGAAGAGTCTCTGTCGCTGAACCCGAGGAGGTTGCTTCCATGCCAACGTCACACAGCGACACACGACGATGCGCCCGAGCCGCGGTGGCCGTGGTGCTCATCGCACTATCGACACGGCAGTGCGTCGCCGCGGACTACCACTTCGACGGCTCGATCTCGCGGCCCGTGCTGGAGGACTATCTTGCCCGGGCGATCACGATGCAGGACTTGTTGACCGGGCAGGGCAACCTGGACGACAACATCCGGATGCTCAAAAACATCGGCGCGAAATTCGCCGGCCGGACGGTGTACGTCTGGGGCGGCGAAAGCCGACTGCCCGCGAGGCTGGACGCGGCGCGGCAGAATGCCCCCAAGATCCACGCGGCC
>JAFGRR010000174.1 GCA_016935035.1 Phycisphaerae bacterium
AGGTGTTCGAGCAGTGCGACGCGACTGATGTGCTGGCCGGGCGGGTCGGGGTGGATTTCGCGGTAGAGGCTTTGGTTGGACGTTTCAAACCGCAGGAGGTAGCGGTCGGCGCCGGCGGCCCGCCAGATGGCCAATTCGTCGCGGCCGCGTTCGCCGAGGCTAAGCGTTACGGCGCGGCCGGTTTCATCCTTGATACGACGAATGATGTCTGCGATCAGGCCGGTGGAGAGGCTGTGGTCCTCGCCGGCCTGTAGCACAACGGTGCCGAGTTCGAGCTCGACGGCGTGGCGGGCACAGGCGAGCACCGCCTCGGGGGTCATGCGATAACGGGCGACGGTGCGGTTGGGGCCGCGCAGCCCGCAATACGTGCACAGCCGGCAGCAGTGATTCGAGATCTCGACCAGGCCGCGCAGGTGAACGTCATCGCCGACGTGTTGGCGTCGGACGGCGTCGGCGCGGATCCAGAGCTGGTTTAGCTTCTGGTGGTCAGTTTCGCGCAGCCAGTTGATTACTTCCCGGCGATTCATCCGAGGATCCCTGTGGGTTTCGGCTTAGCTGGACGGTGAACGTGCTGCCGGTGTCGGGTTGGCTTTGCAGCGTAACGTTGCCGCCATACAGGCCGGCTATTTTCTTGACGATCGAAAGCCCGAGCCCGCTGCCCGGGATGTCACGGGTTTTGTCGTTCTTGATGCGTGCGAAGTCCTTGAAGAGCTTGGCGGCTTCCTGCTCGGTCAGGCCGATGCCGGTGTCCTGAACGGTGATCGTGACCCAGTCGTCATCGCCCGCGAGGCTGACATCGACGCGGCCGTTGTCGCGATTGTACTTGACGGCGTTGGATACGAGGTTGTTGAGGACGATGCTGAGCTCGCCTTGGTCGGCGGTCATCGTGAGGTTGCCGGCGCGCTCGAGGTTGATCGTGACGCCATGCTGCGAGGCGGTTGGCAGCACACCCTCGATGGCGTGCTCGGCGATGGCGCTGATATCGACGGTGGCGAGTTCTCGTTTCTTCTGGCCGGACTCGATGCGCGTCAGATCGAGCAGGTCGGCGATGAGCTTGCGCATGCCGCCGGCCCGCAGCAGGCAGCGCTCGATCATCTGATCGTAGCTCTTCAGGTCGTTGCCGGCGACGCGGTCGTGCAGCAGGTTGAGGTAGCTCTCGATTGCGCCGAGCGGCGCCTTGAGCTCATGACCGAGGACGGAGATGAACTCGAAACGCACCTGGCGCTTCTCGGCGGCCAGGCGGCGGGCCTGTCGCTGGATGACCAGGTGGGCGGCGGTCTTGCGGATGGTCTCCTTCAACTCGTCCGGCGTGAACGGCTTGGCGATGAAGTCAAAAGCGCCTGACTTGGTGGCGCGGACGGCGGTCTCGATCGTCGCGAAGGCCGTGATCATGATCACGAGCATGTCGAGCTCGCGCTGGCGGAGCTGTTCGAGCACGTCCACGCCGGTCATGCCACCCATCTTGTGGTCGAGCAGCATGATGTCGAACGTCCGTGTGGCGAGGACTTCGAGGGCCCGTTCGCCGCTTTCGGCGGTCTGGACCTCGAAGGTCACCGCACCCTCAATGTCGGGCAGTTCGATCGCGTGATTGGCCAAGGCACGCTTGACGCTGTGCCGCATGCCGGCTTCATCATCGACGACCAGGACCTGCAAGGTGTCCATCACCGTTACTCCTGCAAGAGACGGTTCAGCTCGCGCTGCAATTGCTCGAAGCGGATCGGCTTGGCGAGAAAAGCATCGGCCTTGATCCAGGCACGCTCTTCGTCGGTCGAGGCGTCGAAGTCGAGGCCGGTCTCGGCGGTGACGGCGCTGACCATGATGACGGGGACGCCCGGGGAATGCTTCTTGATGTGATAGCACAGGCCGAAGCCGCCGTCGGTCTCCTCCATCATCAGGTCGATGATGGCCGCGTCGGGGTGGCGCCGCTCAAGCTGCTCCTTGGCGGCGGCCACGCCGTCGGCGGTTTCAACTTCGTAGCCGGCGGCCTTTAGTCGGGTCTGCGTGCTCAGCAGGTAGTCCACGTCGTCGTCCACCAGCAGGATGGTCTTGGCTTTTGTTTCGCTCATCTTCTTGTTTGCCTTTGCCTATCAGCGTTTCTGGGCGGTGCTTCAGGCCGCCGGTTCAACCGCGTCTGATGTTTCGTGGGTGTCGGACACGCGCCGTTTGCGTGGCAGCGACACCGAGAAAGTGGTGCCGGTTGGGCCATGCGCTGGGTCGGCGTTTGTCCGCACGCGGATATCTCCATGGTGCATCTTCACGATGCCGTAAATGACGGCGAGTCCGAGCCCCGTGCCCTCGCCGGACTTCTTGGTCGTGAAGAACGGTTCGTAGATTTTCGAGAGGTTTTCCTTGGGAATGCCAACGCCGGTGTCCGTGACGATCAGGTGAACGTCGTGTTCATCGCCGTGGGTGCGCAGGGTGAGCACGCCTTGTTTGGGCATGGCCGCCAAGGCGTTGGAGACCAGGTTGGTGAGCACCTGCGTGATCTGGTCCTCGTCGATCTCGGCGACGGTGTCGGTCTCCGTGTGCTCGACGCGGACCGAGACACCGGCCGGCGGCCGCAGGGTCTGAACCGCGCGACTGACGAGTTGTCGCAGGTCAATCGTGCGGGCCTCGACCTTGTTTTTGCGTGCGAACTGGAGGAGGCCGGAGACTATGTTGCGGCAGCGGTCGGCCTCGTGCGCGACCATGCTCAGGTCCTCGCGCATCTTGTTGTCGGGGCCGAGCTCGTCGAGCAGGATGTGCGACAGCATCAGCACTGTGCCGAGGGGGTTGTTGACCTCGTGGGCGATGCCGGCCGCGAGCTGCCCCATGCTGGCGAGCTTCTCCGAGTGCCGCAGGGCTTCCTGGGTGCGGGCGAGCTGCTGGTTGGAGTGCGTCAACTCGCCGCAGGTGCGTTTCAACTCTTCGATCGTGTAGGGCAGGCACATTTCGCTCTCGGCCAGGCCCTTGTAGATCGCGATGGCATGCTCGCGGCAGGTCGCGTAGCCGCAGGCGCCGCAGTTCAGCTCGTCCTCGGG
>JAFGRR010000175.1 GCA_016935035.1 Phycisphaerae bacterium
GATCGGCAACGCCCTCCACGCCTACCTGCAAACCGGCCAACTCCCACCGCTACCGGCAACAATCCCTTCAAACGGCTGAACTCTTACGTAATCTTAGCATAATGTGGATTCGCGCAACGGACTCGTTTCTGCTCTGTTGTTGCCCATGCGGATGCCGGCCGCGAAGTCCACCGAACGCGATAGGGTCGAGAGCATGCACACCGGACGGGCGTTGTTCAGGCCGATCGAACGGCGGCTCCGCGAACCGCTGAAAGTACCGGCCCACGGCCCACGCCGCCGCTCGCCGAGACATTGATCCGCTAGCTTGATTCCAGACGGCATTGATGAGACATCGGCCGCTACATGGCCGCTCGTTAACCCTCAGTCTTCGACTTCGGGCGTGACTTCATGATCACTACCACGTATGAATAGATGAACGCTAGCACGGCCAGCACGGCCAGGAAGCTCGTCCTGGCGCGGGCCACATCAGAGGCGGCGTCGGAATAGCGCGTTATGCTCGGTAGCCGGTACGAGAACATCTCGGACGTCCCCACGATCAGCAGCACGACCAGCGGCGCGATCCACGCACGCCGGTGCACGGCCAGCGCAATTGCCGGCGGAATACAGTAGTAGATGTAGCGCTCGTGCACCGTCGTCGGCAGCATGAAGGCGGCGAACAGGATCATGTACGTACAGACGACCCACGATTCGCGCCGCCAACGCCACTTGTGGGCGCACAGTGCCCAGGTGGCCAGCACGCTAAGCGCGAGCAGCCCCGTGCCAAGCCGGCCCTTGGGGATTCCGAACAGGGGCGTGTCGTTGCTGTAGATACGATCGCGAAACGCGGCACGTTCGCCTGGATCATCCGGCGGCGGGCCCTGTGATGCCAGGTCGAGCCACCAGATGTTGTACGCGTGCAATGTGATGCGGTCGTAGCGCTCGTCGCCGATCGTGCCGGTGTAAGCACGCTTGAACCAGCGCCACGCGCCGCCTTCGGTATTCTCGGCGTCGCGCGCGTCATTGAGCATGAAAGGGGCGGCGATGAACGCGACGGTCAACACCGCAGCCACCCCCGTCTTCCACATGGCCAGCGCCCGCCGCCAGTTGCCGTCCGCCATTAGCCAGCGGGCGAAGAAAACGTATACGAATACCGGCCCGAAGATGATGGACTGCGTCTTGGTCATCAGGGCCACGCCGTAGATGATGCCCGCCCACACCAGCCTTCCGCGCAGCAGCAGCACCAGGCACCAGATCAGCAGGCACATCACCCACGACTCAAACTGGATCCAGAAGGCCGAGTCGAGAAACACCGGCGGCGCCAGGATCGTGATCGCGAAAGCGATGCTCTCGCGCAGCGGTTGCCGCTTGCGGCTGAGCTCACGCACCACACGCGCAACGCCCCACGCCACAAAGAAGTCCAGGATCATCGCCACGAAGCCGTCGGCGAAGCGCGCCGCGCGCGTCTCGATCAGCGGCGAAGATATCTCGCCTCGCGAACCATCGCGCATCGTCACTGCCACCGTGACGACTTCCGGATCGAGCACGTGCCAAACGGCACCTTGCAGCCAGAATAGATAGGCGCTCAGCGGCGGATAGTTGACCACGTGTGGGTTGGCGACGATTTCGTATTGTGCGCCGGAGCCCGGGTTTGTGGACGGACGCACGAATGGTTCGAGATTCGGCATTTCGTAGACCTGCCACGGGCCATGCTCAAAAGCGTACTTGAAGCGGCCCATGTGGCTGACGTGGTCCTGGAGATAACCGTTGAGTGGGCTCATCAGAACGGTGACGATCCGGATGATGATGCCGAGCGCGATGGCCGTCAGCCACAGCATGCGCGGACCGGTAAGCCAGGGCGTGTCAGTCGGCGGCGCGGGTTGCTCTCCGCCAACGGTGCTGCTCTTGCGGGACTTGCCTTTGCCCATGCTCGCCCTACTTGTGGCTTGTTATTCGGGTCTGTGTGACAGAAAGCCGATGCTCGATGCGAACACGCGCTCACGCAGACTTGCGCGCCCCGCGTCGTCACGCTCGTCCTCGCCGCGCAAATCGTCGAGATTCGCGCTGCATCGCTCGCACGCCAGCAGGCTTACGTGAAACTCGACATACTGCTGCCAGTCATCCTCCAGCGCGCCGAGCAGATACCGCCCGAGCGTCGAGCGCTTCAGGCACGAGATGCCCTCCTCCTGCCAGATACGCGCCAGCGTGCTGTCCTGGGCGAGGTCACCTTCCTGCCAGTCATGCTTGATCCGAGCGGCCTCGGCGGCGCGGCGCCATTGTTCGAGCACGCGGAACTTTATGCCCGCTACGGCGGTCTCCCCCAGGCCGAGGTCACTGGCAACTTCCTTGTTGCGCAGCCCCAGCACGACCAGCATCTCCACCACGATCAGGTCTTGAAAGCGGTGCTCACGCTGGCACTTGGCCACCCACTCGCGCAGCACATCCACCAGAACTCCCCGCTGCGCCTCGATGCCCTCGCGGTCGGCGAGATAGCGGCTCGGCGTTTCGACATCCAGCCAGTCCGACGGTGCCTCGTTCAGATCGAGCTGATCCAGGCTTTGCCGCTCCCCCTGACGCAGCTTGCGGAAGTGGTCGATCAGCTTGTTCCGCAGAATCGCAAACAGATACGTCTCGAGCGAACGCCGGCGATCATAATTCGGCAGGCTGCGCACCAGCCCGAGGAACGTCTCCTGCACGATATCCTCGGCCTCCGCCCGCTCCGCCAGGCGCCGCCGCGCAAAGCTCACCAGCCGGCCCTCGTACCGCGCAATGATATCGTTCCAGGCGTCCTGGTCGCCGCGCTGCACGGCGTCAATCAGATAGGCATCACCCTCGTCAGTCGCCATCTTGCGATAGTCCCACACGAATCAATTACGTCGTCGCGACGACGTGTCCGAACTCGACGTGTGAGAATACCCCGATTGCCAGCCGGTGGACAACCGGAAGTGCGGATTTGTCAGGCTGGCGCGTGCCGCCGATGAACGCTGCCTTTCAGCAGGAAGCACGCCCCAAGCACTGTTAGCGCCAGCGCCAGCACGCGCCTGACGTTGAGCCCCCAGCCTCGCTCGCGCGACCCCGCCGGATACTCGCTGGTGACATTCACCGCTACCTCCGGCCTCACTTGCCCCGCTGGCCCGTTTGTCGTGCCGGTCCAGAATTGCTCCGCATTCGGCGGATTCGGTGCGGCAAGCGGCTGAGAGACCTGCACCGTCGTGTGCGGCACCGACACCTTGAGCAGCAGGATAGCGCCAAACCCGACGCACGCCAGTCCCAGCCCGGCGAACATCACCGCCCCCATGCCGCCGCGCCGCGCGAACAACACCAGGATCAGCCCGCCCAGCAGCATGCCGATCAGCATCACCGCCAGCCAGCTCACGTTAAACGACTGCTGCACATGGCGCACCGCACTGCCCGTGGGGTAGTTGACGACCGCGTCGTCATATGGTGGCTGTGGGATCTGGACTGTGACCGGGTTGCCGTTCGAGCTGTTGATACCAACGCTGATCCCATTGCGCGTGTCCAGTACCTGCTGGCGCGTCTGCTCGACGAGCGCCCGGGACTCGGCGCGTGCGTGGTCGATGGTGGCTCGGGCGTCTTCGGCGACTCGCGCCGCACCATTTCGCGCCCGCTCGGTCTCGGCGGCCGCCAGCGCTTGTGTCTGCGCCAACGTTTCTTGCCGCAGCGCCAGCAGTTGTTGCACGCGCGCATGTTGTGACGCGCGGAAGACAGCCAGTGTGCCCCCAACAATCAAGACCAGGCTCGTCCCGACAACTATGCCGGCCAGGACACGGCGGTTCTTGCCGCCCAGGATCACCGCGACAACCGCGCCGACCACAAGCAACAGGAGGATGGCCGCCAGCCCCAGGGCCGGCAGTGCCACTTGGATATCGACTGTGTCTGTCACGCCAAACACCTCGTTTGCCCGAGCACTATACCACCACGCGGTCACGGTCGGTGTCCGGCCAGAACAGCAGCAGGACGGCGGTCGCCAGCAGCCCGGCCGCCAGCATCAGCGGACCATAGGCGTTGGGATCACGCAGAGCGGCCAGGTCTCCGGTGGCAAACAGCACCCCGACCGCGGTTCGTGCGGGCCCCAGCGCCATTATCGCGGCCGAAAAGGCCGCCGCTCCGCCCATCAGGGCACGCAGCATGTGCACGCCCGAATGCCGTCGACGGCTGATGATCAAGAAGAGGCAGCCGAGTCCGAGCATGATCGGGAACAGTGCCGGTGCCATCTCGCCGATCGTGTCGCGCAGCATGCGCGCCGGAAACGGGCCCCACCCGTCAAGGGCGTTCTGGGTGACCGCCGGGTGCGTGATCGCGCCACACAATCCGATGACCATCAGCAACTTGGCGACGAAGCCTAGAAACCCGCCGCCGCGACGACCGGCAAACGATGGGGCGGCTGGTGTCGCGGCGTCGTCTGGTTGTACCGGCGCCGGCGGTGCCGGCGGCGGCGCGGTCAACACAACCTGCGCGTCACCGGCATTCACGCGGTGGGCAGGTGGATCGATCGGCGGCTTCGGCGGTCCGGGAACGCCGTAATACGGCACTGGGCTCTTCCTCGGGTCGCGCTCCGGCCACATGGCGGCCGCCGCCTGCGTCAGCATCGACGTAGTCGCACAGATTGCCGCCGCCGCGAAACTGAAGTCCTCCGCGTGAAACAACGCCCCAGCGGTCGCCAGCCCGATGATTGCCGGCACGATCGCGTCGCCGCCGTTGACCCTGCCGCGCTGGCCGCTGCGAATCCGCTTGGACCAGTCGCAGATCAGGATCGTGGCACACAAGGCGGCCACTGCACCCACCGCCTGGTCGTTACGCATGTCCGCCACCATGCCGAACGCCGGCACCATGCAGATGCCCGCCGTGCCGGCCATAACGATGCGATCAAACAACCAGTGATGTGTCGGCACCCGCTTGAGAATGCGGAAGTGCGCCAGCATCGTCCCTAGCACCGCCCCGAGCATCGCGAAGATCATTCCGAAGATGAAGGCTTCCGGATCACGTTTCACGTCCATCAGCAGCGTTGTCGCGACGCTTACGCCGATCGCGACGACCAGCAGAACCACGATCTGCGAGAAGCGACTGGAGCGCAGTTCGCCGGTGACGGGGTCGCGGCGCCGGCGTTCTCTTTCGGCACGCCGGGCGGCTTTCTGTTCCGCCCTGGCGGCCACGGCCCTGCCGGTGCCGGCCCGAATCTGCTCACCGATGACCTCGGCGGTGTTCGCAATTCGTCCGCCGATGTCGCGTACACGCTGTTCCCAACCCTGCCTGGCGGCTTCGCGAGCATCGAGGTTGGGCAACGGTGGAATCGGCGGCGGCGACGTGCGCGTCGGCACTTCGGCGGCCCGCTCATCGCGCGGCACGGCACTGAGCGAGGTCGGGTCGAACGCGCTTACGCGGTCGCCGATGTCCGTCAGCGCCATGAGCGCATCGACCATCTCGTTGACGTCGGCGTAGCGCTCGTTGGGGTCCTTGGCCAACGCCTTGGCGACCACCGGGCCGAATCCCGGCGGCAGCAGGCTGGTGTCGGGTGTATCGTTCAGGTGCCGCATCAGCACCTCTGCCATGCTCGAACCTGTGAACGGCAGCCGACCGGTGAGCATCTCGTACAGAATCACGCCCAGCGAGTAGATGTCGATGGCCTTCGAGTAATTGCCCGACCCGATCTCCGGCGCCATGTAGTGGACCGTGCCGACGCTGACCGTCTGCCCGCTGTGCCGGCTGACCGAAATATGTTTGCTCAGGCCGTAATCGCCGATCAGCACGTAGCCGTCGTCGTAGAAGATGTTGCCGGGCTTGAGATCGCGGTGGACGATCCCGCGTTCGTGCAGATAGCTGAGTCCCTTGGCGATGCCGTTAATGAAGAAGACCGCCTTCTCGGGAGGCATGCCGTTGGGTTCGGCCAGCATTACGTCGCGCAGCGACGGTCCGCTGACATATTCCATGATGACGAACGGCTCACCCTCGTCGTTGCGGCGAACATCGTAGACCGTGATCAGGTGTGGACTCTTGAGGTTCATGACGATGTTGATGCCGCGCAGCTCGATGTCGGGGTTGTCGCGGAGGTACTTGATGGCGAGTTGCTTGCCGGCGTCGCTGATGGCGTAATAGACCTCGCCGAAACCACCGCGACCCACGGCGCGTTGCACCGTGAGCCCCTCTAGTGGTCGATCGCCATGTTTGAACGTGTATGTTGCCACGAAAAGCTCCTCCACGGCCCGTCACGAATGGTGACTAAGCCAGCTTGTCACCACCCACTGTGTATTCCGTGACCGTCATGCTCAGATCGCCGATCTGTTGCGTCGCACCCAGCGGCAGCGGTGTCGCGTCGCTGGCCGGGTGACCTTCGCTGTCCGCGAGGCGCGCGTGCAATTGCCCGCCGCGCATGAACAGGACTACTCGGCTGGCGCCTTCGCGCGTTCGCAGGTGACAAGTGACCTGGGGGCCGAGAAGACACGTGTCACGGAACAGGACGACATAACTGACGTCCATCGGCAACCGGCAGCGGTCGGACAGCTTGAGCGTCGCCGTCTCGCTCTTGACGCTGGGCTTGTGAAATGTCAACCGGGCGTGGTCACCCAGCGCGATCCGGTCGCCGTCGCGCAGCATGGCGCTCTTGATCGCCGCGCTGTTCACACGTGCCGGTCCTCGCGGCATGAGGAAGTAATCCTCGCCGCGGCATATGATGTCAGCGTGATGTGAATGCAGTTCGGCTGGGATCGGCACGTCGATCGTCGCCGATCCACCCGCGCGCCCGATGCGCACCACTTCATCCGTTAGCAGCAGCGCGCTGCCCGTGCCGTCGATGAGCAGCAACAGCGGTCGCTTGTTCGGCGACCCGGTGCCCGGCGCCTGACGCGGCACGTCGATGGCCGAGTGTCTGTCGCGCGCCGCGGTGACGGCGGATGTCGGCGTCACCAGGCCCAGCGGTGACGCGATCAGCCGATCACGCCCGCTGCGCACCTGCTCGGCGGCCTCAAACGCCTCATCCAGCCAGCGTGCCGTCACACGCGACCCGCGCAGCCGCAGCAGCGTCTGACGCAGATCACTGAACGCCCCCGTGGCGAGTTGGGCGACCGCCGACTGCGTCAACTCCGCCCAGCGGGCGCACTCGTCGAACAGGCTGGCATTCACGCCGCGCAGCGGCGCCACGGTTTCCAGCGTCGAGAGAAACAGCTCAAGCCGACCGTCCTCGAAACAGCAGCGCAGCCAGTCGCAGACGGCGGTGGCCAGCCGATCGGCAAAGGCCTCGGTTCCGCTGCTATGGCCGTGCCGCGTACACGCCTCGCGCCAATGGCGGAACGCGGCGAGCGGGTCCTTCGCCTTCAGGGCGCCTTCGGCCTGCGCAAGAAGCTGCGCGCTGCGGTGCGCGCGGACGTCCAACTCGTTGGCGAGACGGTCGCGGCGGTTCGTGTCGTCTACGCGGTCAACCGCCAGCCGCCCGGACTCCAGACGACCCTCGCGGACTTGCTGGGCGGCGCGGTCGTACGCCTGATTCTCCGCTGCACGCCGGGCGTCGTCGCTCTGTTTCTCACTCAGGATACGTTGTCGGAGGTTTGTGACGTCGGGCTCGCCGCGATCCAGTGTGCGGAGCTTGTCGAGGTCGGCCAGGGCGGCGTCAAAGCGGCCGGCCAGAGCGTGCACGCGGGCCCGCGCCAACAGCGGGCGGACCAGCTTGTCCCACAGCCTTTGCGTGCGGCGTTGCTCGCGGAGATCCGGGGTCGTCGCGACGCGATAGGCCTCGTCGATCCGTCCATCTCGCAATGCTCGCTCCGCACTCTTGAGCCGAACGTGAAACCATGGAACCGGCATGACATTCATCCCGTTAGTGGCGGAAGTATGCTCGACGGCGTCATTCTAACACGTGCGCCCGGCAGCAGCGGCGACACGGGCGATGAAGATCAGAGAGGGATTCGGATCGCGGACGCTTTTATTCCGGGCGCGAGCATCGAGCCAGGCATCGAGGATTATCGGCCCGGGAACGGTTCCAGAGCGGCCGTGGCGTGGATGAATGCCGCCGCGTTCGCCTTCAGGTCGGGCCGCCATCTTGTACAATGCCCGCCCGGCCGAGCCGGCGCCGTATTCTGACGCGCGAGGCGGGTTGTCCGCCTTGCCGAACGGACTGAGCACGAGGTCTACGGTATGAGTCGCCAGAGTGGTTCAATGGTCGTTGCCGTTATCGGGCTCTTGGTCATCGCCGGCGGCGGCGGGTGGTATCTGTACAAGCAGACCCTCCCCGTGGAACGTTCGGTGAGCGGCAAGATCACAAGCCTGGACTCCGAGCAGCGCACGGCCGTGCTCGAGGTGATTCACCCCAAGACCGGCGACGTCATCGAGATCAGTGGCGAGGTGAGCCCCGACTGTCAGATTCTCATGGATGGCAAGCAGGCCACGATGGCGGACCTGGCAGCGGGGATGCGCGTGAACGCCCACGGGCTGTTGTATCGCGGCTCGCGCCCGCCGCGCGTCGTTGCCACAAGAGTGGTTGTCGAGACGGCGACCGTGGCCGAGGAACAGACCTCCTCGGCGCCAGCGCCGACCACGCAACCGGCCACGCCTGCTACACCGACTCCCTAGAACGAGGTACACGATGGCGGCGAGTGTATCCGGCGATGCTAAGCCGAGTGCACGCTACGTACTCGCGTGCGTGGCGTTGCTGCTGGCCGGGGCGGCCTACAACGTCTGGTTTCTGCTTGACAATTGCGCGATTGACCTGGCCGGCGACGAGGCGCACTACTGGGAGTGGTCGCGCCGGTTGGACCTCAGCTACTACAGCAAGGGGCCACTCGTCGCCTACATCATCCACGCCGGTCGCTACCTGTTCGGGTCGTGGTCGCGTTCGTTGCTGGGGA
>JAFGRR010000176.1 GCA_016935035.1 Phycisphaerae bacterium
CCGGCACGCCGATCCACGCGAAAAGGTGCACCGTGACCGCCATGGACGCCACCGCCACCAGGGCCGTGAACGCGTCGAGGCTCATTACGCCCTTGCCGACCGACATCATCACGCGACGGCTGAAGGTCATCACGCCGAGAGCGATGGCCACCCCGCCCGCCAGTGTGAGATCGCGGTCACTCAGGCCGGGGATCTGACCGCTGAAGATACCCGTGACGTTGGCAACGTTGTTGGCCCCCAACGCATACGAACCGTATACGCCGACGAGGACCAGCCCGCCCCAGAGAATCTTGTCGCGCGTCAGGATGCTCATCGGGATGTGCCGCAGCGCGAAACCGAGCACGTAGTACAACACGACGGCCGCCAGCATCGCGCCGATCGGCGTGCCGACCCAGCAGACCACGACCTTGATCAGCCCGTCCCAGTTCATCTGGCCGGTGGCCAAGCCGATGCCAGTAATCGCTCCGACGACGGCCTGGCTGGTGCTGATCGGCAGCGAAAGGATGGTCATCAGCGTCACGGTAATCGCGGCCGAGAGGGTTACGACCACCAGCGTCCGCTGTGTGTAGGCGGTCAGGCCACTGAGCGTTTGGATGCCCGCCTCGCCCTCCAGCATCGCGCCGATAATCACCGCCGTCGCGCAGAGCATGGTGGCCCGCCGCAACGCGATGATCCGCGACGCGACGGCCGTGCCGAACACGTTCGCCGCATCATTGGCGCCCATCGCCCAACCGAGATACAGTCCACCGGCCAGGGGTAACATTTCTTAACACGTCTCCCATGCGGCCCATGACGCAAACACATCATTCACAGCTCCTCAGCGTTCTCTGCGACTCCGCGGTGCAGGCCGTTCATCAGATATCCCGCTTGGCCAGGATGACGGCGATGTGATCGGCGACGTTTTCCGCGCGATCGGAAGGCCGGGCCAGATGGTTCACCGCATCCCGCAATTGGAGCTTTCCAAAGCCGCCCAGATCCGCCTCGTCCGTGTCGAAAATCTGCTCGATCAGCCTGTTCTGCGCACGGTCGACCTCGCTTTCCAGTTCGTCGATCTTGCCCAGCGTGTTCCGCGTGGCGGCGGCGTGACTGAACAGGCCGCAAATAGCGTCGAGCATTTCGTACCCCGCCCTCGCCGAGGTTTCCACCAGCGACAGCACCGCCGGCGCGAATGCCTCGGGAATGCGAACGTGCTGCGTCAGGATCATGCGGATGGCCCCCTCGGCCTGGTTCGGCACGCGGTCGGCGCCCTCCAGCAACGCGAGAATATCGCCGCGCGACTCGGGGAACAGCGCCTTCTCGTACATCATCAGCTCCACCTCGCGGCGGACGTCGTCGGCCTTGCTTTCCAGCTTGTGGATCGCCGCCGAATGCTCGCGAAGCCGCTCGCGGTCGCCGCTGTCGCAATAGTGGCAGAGCGTGGCCTCGAAAAGCTGAAGGCACTCGCGAACCACGTCGCAGTACGTATGGATCAGCTTCTCGATGTCCTTCTGCTTGCTGCTGAAGATCATGGCGTTCGCCTCCGACCTAATGATTAGCAGGGATAAACACGGATAAACGCTGATATTCCCTGAGCTTTGTGCGTGGCGGAGCACCTGCTCTGCCGCGTTCTTTTTTAAAACTACGTGGTGCAGCTGGTGCTACTCCACGCAAGAATTTCTATCTATGTCTTATCCATTAATGAATCGACACAAGACCACGGAAAGACAAGATTAAAAACATCCGCGTTCATCCGTGTTCATCCCTGCTTCCGTTTTCTTTTCAGAAGTAGGGTGGGTAACGCGTTACCCACCTTCACGCCGGAATACATTGGTGGGTAGCAAGCTACCCACCCTACCAACTCTGCGGTGCTTCAATGCACACCCGCGATCACGCCGAAGACGTATCGCCCGACGAACAGGGCTGCCACGATGTAGACGACCATGGAGCAGGACCGGCCCTTGCCCGTCAGCACCTTGCCGGCCGCGTAGCTGATGAAGCCGATCGCGATGCCGTGGGAAATGCTCATCGTCAGCGGCATGACGATCACGCACAAAAAGGCCGGGAAATACTCGGTGATGTCGTCCCAGTCCACCTCGCGGATGGCCCGCAACATGAGCGCCCCGACAAAGATCAGCGCCGGCGCGATCATCGGATTGGCCCTGCCGCCGCCGTCGACCGGCACGCCGCCGCCGATGAGTTCGATCAGCGGCCGGAAGAATAGCGCGACGATCATCAGCCCCGCCACGACCAGCGTGGACAGGCCCGTCCTTGCCCCGGCCGCCACGCCCGTCGCCGATTCCACGTAGCTGGTCACCGTGCTCGTGCCCAGCGCCCCGCCGACGCTCGTGGCGATGGCGTCGGCCGCCAACGCCCGCTCCACCCGCGGCAACTCGCCATCCTTCATCATACCCGCCTGGCTGCACACCCCCACCAGCGTGCCGATCGTGTCGAAGATGTCCATGAACAGCAGCACCACCAGCAGCCCCAGAATCTCCACCCAGTGGGCGCCCAACGCCGCCACCAGCCCGCCGAAGCCCACGAACCCGCCCTTGACGGTCGATCCGACACCGTCGAAAACGTTCGTGGCGAAGACCGCTTGGGGTGTCGGCAGGATGCGGAAGACGAACATCGCCAGCGCCGCGTTGACGAGGATGCTGATGAGCACCGCGCCCGGCACGCGCAAGGCCGACAGCACCAGCAGCACGCCCAGGCCGATGAGCGCGATCCACGCCGCCGTGTTGCCGCCCAGCGGGACCGCCATGGGAATCCCTTGGAAGGTCACCACGTTCGCATTCTGCAACCCCACCGTGGCGATCAGCAGGCCGATGCCCGCCGCCACGCCGTATCGCAACGCCGCCGGCATGCCACGAACAATGTGCGCCCGTAACCCCGTGAAGCTCAGCACCAGGAAGATCACGCCGGCCACCATCGTCAGCGCCAGCGCCGGCTGCCACCCTGCCATGCCGAGCTCCCAGCCGCCCATCGTCGCCGCCAGCGTAAAGGCAAAAAAGGCATTTTCACCCATGCCCGGCGCCAGGGCGACGGGATAGTTGGCCAGCAACCCCATCGCCGCACACCCGATCGCCGAGGCCACGCACGTGGCGAAAATCACGCCGCCGGCATTCATCCCCGCCGCGCCG
>JAFGRR010000177.1 GCA_016935035.1 Phycisphaerae bacterium
AACAGCCTTCCGCGCCCCGGCGAAGTTATCGCAGTCGACGCGCGGCAGCCGGCCGCCCGGGAATGAACCGCCGAGCAAAACAACGGGATGCTGCCGGGCCAACTTTTCAACATCGGCCTGGGCTTCCAACGGCGGGTGGATGCAGATCGCGCCGACGCTGCTGTTGCCCCGCGCGTGCAACTCATAGCGATCCTGGAAGAAGAACTCGACGCGCGGAACATCGGCCTCGGCGACACGCCGCAGGCTCGCGATTATCGTGCTGTGGTAATAGTCCTCAAGGTTGATCGAGCGGCCCAGCATTAGTGCTATCGACAGCCTGCGCTGCTTGCCCTCGACCTGCACATCCTCGCGCACGAACGTCCCGCGACCGACCTCTCGTCGCAGGAACCCGTGCTCCACCAACTCCTGCAGGGCGCGGTGGGCCGTAATCAGGCTGATTTTTATCTGCTCGCTGATCTCCTGAGTTGATGGCAGCTTCGCACCGGCGCGCAGGTGATTCGAGCGAATCGCGTTGACCAGAATGTCCCGTGCCTGAACATACTTAGGCCTGGGATCATCCCCATCGACAGCTGGCAAGGAGAATGCGGCCGCAACATCGTCGCGCGCCGGGCCACGCTCGTGATTATGTCCAATCGCCGCAGCGTCCACAGAATCCATCCTGAACTAATATCCGCTACGCCACTACAAAGACTGGCGCGATTTCCACAAGGCACCAATCCAGACTAACGCACTCGAGCGTCTATCACCAGACGCGACCGCGGCTACGGACCACCCGCCGCGTCAAAGTAGGCTTCGAACACCAGGTAGTCATCGACGTCGATGTCACAGTCGCTGTCGGTGTTCATACGCTGACACGACAGCGACAGACCATCAGTGTTCTCAAAACCCGTGAAGCATCGCTGGAACTGCAGAAAGTCCCGCAGATCGGTGCGGCTGTTCCGGTCCCAATCGTATCGGGAGTACGCCAAATCGGAGTTCTCGATGTTCGCCTTGAACACGTACGCGCGGTGCTCCTCGAACTGCAGCACGACCAGCGTGCCGGTCGCCTCATCGTAGTCGATATCGTAGATCGCGATACCCTCAGTTGTTTGCGGATCACCATCGTCAGCCGGCGGGCTGCACGGCAACTCTAGCTGGCCGAAGTACTCGCCGTCCGCGGTGTAGATGCGAACATCTTTTGGCCAACCCGAACCGAACGATTCGCGGTTATTGGCAATCACCAGGTCAACATCGAGGCCCGGAATGTTCGCGGAGCTGACATAGGCAATGCCCTGTCCCTGGGCGAACGGCCCGTTCGGGAAACCATCGTTGGGATCGTCGTTGCAGTCGTCGCCGATGCCGTTGGCGTAGTTTCCGACTAATCGGCTCGCCACGATCTCACTGCCGCTGAGTTCGTCGTCACCGGCGGGCACGGTATCGATCAGGCCGTTGAGACCCGCCGCGATGATGTTGTCGCCGGCGTCAACGGGATCACCAAAGCCAAGGCCATCGACGTAGACATCATCGCCCGTCGGCGTGGTGTCGACAGTGCCGTTTCCGCCAGCCCCGGGCTCCTGGATGAAGCGCGATATTGTCTCGAATGGTCCGCCGATGGAGCGAGGATCACGTGCCACGCGTGTGACGGCGTTGCTGTTGCGCATCACCAGGTCGCCGGTGATTGGGTCAACCACTGCCGAGCGGAACCAACTCGACGGACACTCATTCGCCTGGATATCCTGGTCCTTCGCATTGAAGAACAGGAACGGGTCGTTCGGGTCGATTACAGGGTTGAGAGCGTCGATGCGCATGAACGGACCATCCACGCCGGGGCGCGGCACGACAATGCTCAAGCCGTCGAACGGATCCGCGACGATGCCGCCACGATAGCGGTCGTCACCTGGATCGAACGGGCCGGTTGATGGAAACAGCGGGTCCTCGAAGGTCCATAGCGACCCGGCATATCCCGGGCTGTTGGGGTCCGCGTCGTAGGCGGTAATCATGGATCCGAGCTGCGTTGGAGCGCCGGACGGATATCCGAAGAATGAAATGTCGAGTGTGTCGTCATACGTCGCATATAGCCGACTGAGGAACGGATCGTAATCCAGCCCGGTGTAGGAGTCCGTGGAGCCAACCATCGGACCGGCGATCACGTGGTTCGGATCGGCATAGCGGATGTACGGCGCGCCGTATCCGGAGATCGTCAGAATGTCCCGGGCCTCTGCGACCCCCAATGAGGCATACCAGCCCGCTTCGAGCGCCCCGCCGCTGTACGTGGGGCCGTTCCAGAATCCGCCGATCCACATGCGCGAGCCGTCGACGGCAACCGAGGCGGGCTGGCTGCCGATGCGCGGGCTGGCGAGATAGAGGTTCCAGTTCGGCGGCGGGCTGCTGGTACTGAAGCCGGTGTCGACGACGTTCGGATCCAGCGCGAAGAGGTCGTAGAGATCGACGATGTTAACGAGGGCGAACGGGTGATCCTCGGGTGGCTGCGCGCTGACGGTAGCCAGCGGGCACAGTCCGAGGAACGCGACGACCGCGTATGGAATCAAGCGCGAGCTTCGCATGCTATCTTTCCTCCGGAGCGAGGCGGCCAAGGCCTCGGGTCAGGTGTCTACCACCAATAGGTTGGGTATGGAGACTCTCCACTAAACGTACGCATTAGCATCAGGCGGGGACGAATCTCGCTTGCGCGCCGGAACGAGACGCTCCCGTCGGAGTAGGCGCAGTTGCCGCCCTCGACGACACCATCGCGCGCGTTGCGTGCCTTCCAGATGTGATTGGCCGCCTGAGCCTTCAGTTCACCGCGGTCCCAGGCGTCGGGCATTCCGTCAATCGTCGTGTCACGACTGGTCATGTAGTCCATCATCATCGGCACGCGCGAGCCTGACCCGGAACCCGGCAGGCTCAGAGTGTCCTTGCTGAGGTTGTGTGGCAGGCGGTAGTTGCGGCCGCTGCGCGGGTCGTATGAACCGTAGTTGGACGGATAGTCGCGCGGTGCGATCGCCATTTGATCGTCATTCAGGACGGCAACGGCCCCCTCGCTGGTGGCGACGTCGTAGGAGAAGTCACTGATGCGTACCGGATCAAACGGACCGATCCAGCCCCACAACTGCGCGTAGTCCATAAACGCGCCCCAGTCCGAGTAGTCGCGCCAGTTCGCGAACTTGCTGTGGTTGTCGATGTCGAAGTTCTTGGTCGAGGGGCAATAGAAGATCTTCCCGGAACTCAGGTTTTGCCTGAAATCTTCGTGGGTGAATGAGCCGTTGGGTCCGCTTCGGGCTGGGGCCTCATAGCCCATGAAAGGCAGGATCAACTCGGCCAACAGCCACTGGTCCTTTCCTGCCGGGGACTTGCGCACAAACATGTAGGATGGTTCGGTTCCGCGATTGCAGGGAACCTCGTCTCCATGCTCCATCGAGTAGTTGATCATGCCCTGCGCCAGGCTGCGCACTTGCGTACCACACACCGTTCGCTTCGCCAGTTGCCGAGCGCGGGACAACGAAGGAAGGAGAATCGAGATCAACAGGGCGATGATCGCAACAACGACCAGCAGTTCGATGAGCGTAAAACCTCGCCGACGACGTTGCATCGTTAATACCTCGCGAAATTCCACGTTCTGCCTGCCGCGCGGACCACCGGAAGGGTTACGTGGACAACCGTGTCCCAACATCGTGCCGCGCGACGCCCCCGACCTGCAAACAGGGGCGCCGCACGACCGAAGTCCTGATTAACGACGACGCAGGCAAAAAGCCGCGATACCGAACAGCAACAGGCTGGTCGGTTCGGGGATCGCAGCGCCGGCAAAGAAGTAGATTTTCTCTTCAGTCCAATCACTAACGGCGAGCAGGCCGGTGCTGGCGTCGTAGCTGAAGTCGTACCAGCCCGAGCCGCCGGTACCGAGCCCCGCGAACGCGCCCGAACCGTCCGCATTGAGGAAGTTCGCCGTCTCGAGAACGTTCAGGCCACTGGCGTCAAAGAGCTGAATCGAGTTCTCGAACGTGGCGTTGCGGAAGTTCATCATCACCACGTCGATGCCACCGACATTGAACTGCGGCAGAAAGCCTACGTTGATTGCAGAGTTCAAACCGTCGGGAATGGTGACGATAGGCTGCATGCCGGCACCACCGGTATCCAGACGTGCGAAGTTGTGGTCACCGACGCGTGTGCCGCGGCCGACGCCGTTGACATAGCGCATGTACATGTCGCCGTTCGTCTTGTCGTAGGCAATGTCGCGTGTGCCACTGCCGAGATCCGGCTGCCAAGTGAGGGCAGTGCCGTCAATCAGCGTGGTCAAACCGGGATCATACAGCTTGCGGTAACCCGTGCCGAAGCCGCCGATGTGGACACCGGCGCCACCGCCACCGCCACCGACAAAACCGGGGTCAATCGCGGCGCCGTCAATGCGGCCGTTCGTCAGAGCGCCCGTGGTCGCACCTATAGGGTTGCCGTTGAGATCGAAGGTCTGAGCGATGTCGGCGGCACCAGCGTTGTTGGTCGCCGCGACAACCATGCTGCCGTCAGCATCAAGGCTCATGAACCCGTTGCCGACTGTCGGTCCGCCGAACTGTAGCGCGATCGACGGCGAGGTCAGTGGGTTGGCAATCTTGGTGATGCCCTGCCCAGCAAAGCTGCCGCCGACGAACAGGTCGGCCCCGTTGAACGCGACGGACGCGGGTCGCGTTCCGATCGCGAGTCCGTTGGCACCAGTGTCCACCGTCGCGACGTTGTACAGGTCAACGGCGAATGCAGACGTGGCTAGTACCAATGTTGCGAATAAGACTAGTGCTTTCCTCATGGTGTCCTCTCCCCTTCAGGGTCCTTTGTCGTGGGGTCCTGGAATTGCCCTGCGTAGAGGCGCTCGGCGTCCGCCCCCAACTTGCGGAAGTCGTGAACAAAGGCGTTCTCTGCGCACATGACGTGAACCGGGATCTCATGTCGCTCGCGGGATACCGAACCGCATCCTTATATAAATATAACGCGCGACCACAATATATGCAACGACTAATCTGAAGTCCACCCCTCAAACGCCAAGCGGTGATGGCGTGAGGATGCAGTGCCGCAAGTCACTGCTGCACAATGACTTAGGTCCGGGCGTCGGCATATGCCAACTCCCGCGGGTGGGACTTCTCAGGCAGGGTTGAGGGCCTCGGGCCAATCAATGCCCCGCCGATCCTTTCGCTGCGTTCACTATCTCGAAACGTTCGCAATACCGGTCGAATAGATGGTGGGCACTGGCGTAGCACGAGTTTGGACTAAGGAAGTGCGAAAACTCGAACGTGATCAACTTGTCGACGGCGGCCTCACGCGCGGCGTCGATCTTGAACTCAAGCTTGCGCCAATCAATTGGCGGGAACTTGATTGGCATGTCGCGGTCGAACGTCTCGATGTTGGACCAGCATGTCAGGCCGGACTCGCGAGCCAGACGCAGCGTTGAAGTCAGGTACTCGGGCAACTCGAGATAGTCCACGTGTCCATCCTGGAACGCAACAATATCGATGCAGCCCTTGATTCGGTCAAAGATGCGCCGCCATTCAGTCTCATGTTGCTCGCGGCCGACGCGCGCAACGCCGTTGGCCTTATGCCCCGCAATGTACGGCGAGATGAGCGTCGGCAAGGTTGGGCTCAGGGATTTGGCGTGTTCTCCGGCGGAAACGACGAGTTCCACCTGATCGCGGTTCTCACGCGATAACTCAAACGTGATATACCAGCCCTTGAACGCTGGATGGCTGCCAAACCGATCATACACCTCCTCCATGAAGCGCATGTTGATATCCAGCGCCTCGCCAGGATGGTTGATCCAGTCGCCGGGGTCATAGATGCCCCAGAACAACTGCATGCCATTCCGCTCCGCCAGGTCGAGAAACAGCTCGCCCAGATTCTCGCGTGCCGGCAGCATCGGCCGCGCCTCGCGCAGCACCCATGAGTTGAACACTGCCTGCTCGCGATACCCGGCGCGGATCAGGACCACGGTGTCGATGCCGATCCGACGCATCACCTCAAAGTCCGCGGCCCACTCCGCTGGCCCCCAGTTCTGACTCGGGATGTCATGCGTGATCTCGTCAATGAAAGTGCCTGTGATGCGCATAGTGCACCGCCTCCACAGTTTCAGTTGCGTTCTTGATCGCCGTTAGTTATATAAGGAAAAGATATGTTATGCTGAATCATGGGCCGAGAAAAAGACCTGTTTCCTGTGAGGCGTAAGAAAATGCACATCACGACACGAGCCCGGACAGTGCTGCTTAGTACGCTGGGCGTGATTCTCGGGATGACACTCTCGCCCGCGCTCGGCCAGGTTCTGATCGTCGACAATACCGATCCAGGTTTCACAGTCCTTACCGAAAACTGGTACACAACCTCGGCCACCGGCCAATATGGTAGTGATTATCGCTACCGCTCCACGACGTTGGCCACGGGCCAGGTCGAGTGGCGACCTACTATAGCCGATTCCGGAGAGTACGCTGTCGACGTCTGGTATCGGTCTTCCGTTGATCGGCCCAGCGATGCCGTCTACTCCGTCCATCACGCCGGGGGGCAGACCGATATCACCATCGATCAGCGTCTCAACGGCTCGGAATGGGTGCCGCTCGGCGTGTTCAATCTCTCGGCCGGCACGTCGGACCGCGTGGTCCTCTCGAGCGACGCCGACCCTGGCAACACCATCGTGGCTGACGCCGTACGCTTTCGACGCCTGGACGTGGGCGAGACCGTGCCCGAAGTGCGTGCCTGCTGGCTGTCGCACTACACTTACGTCGGCAAGTCCGAGTTGGCGCTGCGGCAGATGGCCCAGAACATGCTGGCGGGGAACATGAACACCGTCTACTTTGCCGTCTATTCAGGGCAGACGGTCTGGTGGCCGTCGCAGGCCTACAAGGCCGCCGGCGGATCATGGGGTTCGAGCACGATCGACTACTGCGAACGCCTTACGCGCATCTTCCGCGAAGAGGGACTCAGCGTCGGCGCCTGGTTTGAGTACGGACTAGCGCTCGGCTACGCAACCCATCCGATCGCAACCGCACATCCAGAGTGGCTGGCACGCGACAGATACGGCGACGAGGTCACTGGCGAGAATGGCGGATTCGTCTTCATCAGCCCCGGTCATCCCGACGGCACACAGTTGATCGTCGATATGGTTCGCGAACTCGCCAACAACTACGGCTTCGACGACATCCAGATCGACCGCATTCGCTGGGGACGCAAAGACACCGGCCGGGAGTACGGCTACGAGCAGGTGACGAGCGACCTCTACCAGCAGCAGTACGGCTCGGCGCCGCCCACCAACGTGAACAACGCGGTGTGGGTGGGCTTTCGCGAGAGCCTCGTCAATGATGTAGCCGAGCGCTGCTATGGCGCGATAAAGGCCGCGAACAGTGAGATTGTCGTTTCGAGCGCCCCGACCGGCTATTACGGCATCGTCCAGCACATGCAGCGGTGGTCGGACTGGGTCTCCGGCGGCTACATGGACCTTGTCATGCCGCAAATGTACAAGACCAGCCTGTCCACCTTCCAAACCGAGTTTGACCTCCAGATCGCGGAGATTCCGGGGCACGAAGACAAGCTGGGCGTCGGCTACGTGGCACAGGGAGATGACGACTGGTCAATGGTTGCCAGCCAACTGGAGTACGCCCGCAGCAGCGGCGTCCCGCACGGCTGCCTGTGGGTCTATCACCAGTACACGAGTCAGATTGCGATCCAGGATGAGATCGACAATCTGCCGTCAACGGGCGAACCATGGGAGCAACCGGCCCACAACCCCTTCACGAGCCCCCTGATGGTGCAACTCTTCGCCGACGACGATGACGGCGCACCGAAATACGACGAGACCGGCATCTGGCAGGACTCCGCGCAGACGGATTACTTCCGTTTCGGATCGCGTATCGCGGCAGGCGGCAACGGTGCCGAGGCCACCTTCAGGGTCGACATTCCCAAAGGCGGGCGCTACGACGCATTCGTCTGGTATACCTCCGGAGCCAATCGCAACGACCAGACGCTCTATGAGTTTTCTCACTATAATGGCACCGACACGGTGGCTATCGATCAGCGGGCGGGCGGCGGACAGTGGGTGGTGACTGGGCGGTGGGTCTATGACGCTGGCGACAGTGCGTCCGTGACCGTGTCCACCGCCGGTAGCACGGGGGTCGAGTACACCGCCGCCGACGGTTTCAAACTGCGCTGGTCGGGATACGCCCTGGGGGATGCCAATGGTGACGACGCCGTTGACGACCTCGACTTTGTCGAACTGGCAAACTGCGGCCTGAGCGGGCCGGGTGTCGTGGGCGGCACGACCTGTGAGGCCTTTGACATCGACGACGATCTTGACTTTGACATGAGCGATCTGCCTGAGTTTCAGGTTCGTTTTGGCAAGTAGCAGACACCGAGTTGCGGCCGCATGGCAAGGAAGCTCCCCGCGATGATCGATCAGTCATACCGAGTGCCGAACTCTGGCGCGGCGTCCAATCCACGTCGGCGACACACCATCCGAGCCGCATCGATATTGCCCGCGTTACTCGTGCTCGCGCTCTGTACGACCGGCCTCGCGGAACAGGTGCTCCAGGTGGGAGACGTGAAGGCCGTGGTGCGGCCCTATGGCAACGGACTGGCGATATACCGCAACGGAGTGGAGATTAGCAGCGGCAGCAGCATGGTCGTCACGACACCGCCTTGGACCCCCCATTTCTTGCTAGGCCCCCAATCGGGAGACCTGGAAAGCGCCGAGCGCGCCGAGATCGAGGACGGCGTTGAACTGCACATCCATCACCGTGGCCAGCACGGTGCATTTCTCGGTGAGGACACCATCCGCGTCAGGCGTGATGGGCGAGTGGAACGCGAACTTGTCGGCGAGTTCACCAAGGATGACGGCGAGGCACTGATCCAGTGGCGTTGTGCTGCCCTCAACCCCGTGCTGATCGTCGGGCGCCCATACCGGGCCGTGCTGCGCGATGGAACGGAAGTCATCGGCGTCGTGCCCGTGGAGCCGAAGACCGGCAGCGCGGATGCCACGGCACTGGCGAAGGACTTCACATCCATCGAGTTCGACAGCCGCCTTGGTCCGTTGTGCATCGAAGTTGAGAGCAACCACGCGCTGATCTGCTACGATTTTCGCGGCAGTCGCTGGGCCGATCCGTCGCGACCGCTGTTCTGGTTCGGCGACCTGGGGACGCGCTTCAAGAAAGGGCAGCCGCTGCATTACCGCATGACGTATCACCTGCCGTCTGCCGATTCAGGCGCGCGCCAGCGTACGCTGCTTCAGGGCCATGCGCGGCCACAGCTTACAGAGACAGCGCAGACGGGCGGCCTGCCAGAGCCCTTTGTGATTGTGCCTCGACCAAAGGAAGCGACGTTTGATGGCAGCCGCTTCGCGATTCCCGCGAGCAAAACGGCGAAAGTCATCGCGGGACCGACGGGTGAGGTGCGGCCGCTTGCGACTCTGGCAATCGCCGAACTCAAGCGCCACCTGCGCGACAACTACGGTCTCGAGTTTCCGCAGGCCACTGTCGACGACATCCCCAGGATCCACTGGACCATGGCTGATGAGTCGCTGCCGAGCGATGGATACACGCTCGAAGTTGACGACACCGGCATCACCCTCGGCGCCAGATCGCCAAACGGCTTCCTTTACGCCGTGCAAACTCTGAAACAACTCATGGCACGCGGCGACGCCGGTGAGATCCTCGTTCGCGGTGCCCGCAT
>JAFGRR010000178.1 GCA_016935035.1 Phycisphaerae bacterium
AAGAAACGCCGCAAGGGGAAAATGCCCTGGGGTGTCTGGATGTACTTCTCATCGACGGTGCGGCTGATGGTTGATGGGTCGCAGCCGAAGCGTTCGGCCAGATCGCTCATGCGCAGCACCTTGATGTGCTGCTCACCCTGGTCGAGAAAGTCGCGCTGGGCATCGACGACTGCCTCGGCGACGTCGAGCAGGCGGCGGCGGCGATAGCGAACCGCGTCGATGATCGCGTTGGCCGCCTCGATCTTCTGCCGGATGAAGTCACGCGAGGTCTTGTCGTCGCGGGCACGCCGCAAAGCCTCACGGAACTCGGGCGAGATGCGCAGCTCGCGGATGTTTCCGCGCGTCAGGCGCACGTCGTAGCGGTCTTCCTCTTCGATGTATTCGACGGCGACGTCGGGCACGATCGGCGGCACCTGCCGCTCGACCACGTCAACGCCCGGGTGCAGCGAGAGCTTGCCGATCACGCCAAGCGCGGCCTTGACATCCTCGATGTCAACGTCGAGGGCCTTGGCGATGGCCGGCAGACGGTTGCGCTGCAAGTCCTCGAAATGGTCGCGGATAATGCTGCACTCCAGCGCGTTGTCGCCGGGCAGCGACTCGAGCTGAAGCAGCAGGCACTCCTTGAGATCGCGGGCGGCGATGCCGCGTGGCTCAAGCTCCTGCACACATGTCAGCACGACCTCCAAGACGTCGAGGCCCGGCGGCGGATCAAACTCGGCGCCGATCTGCTCGAGCGAGGCGGTCAGCCGGCCGGCGTCGTCGATATAGCTGATGATCTTCCGCCCGATGATGTCGGTTTCCTGGTCGAATTCGGCGAGATCCCACTGCTGCTGCAAGTGCTCCTGAAGACTTATCGGGCGAGCGGCCGTGTTGGCCATCGCCTCCATCTTGGAGTCACTCTCCTCCAGCGTGCGTTCGCGCGACTTGGTCCCGCGATACTCGGCGTCGTCCTCGATCCAGTCGTACTCGCTGACGAGGTTGTCGAGCCGCTCAAACTCCTGCGGCGCGCCCTCCTCGACGACCATGGCCTGCTCGCCGTCGGGACGTTCCTCGCCCGTGGCGTCGGAATGTGTCTCGCCGACGTGGCCGTCCTCGTCCGGGGAGTATTCGAGGGCCGGATTGCTGTCGATTTCCTGCGAAATACGCGATTCCAGCGCAAGCGAGTTAAGTTGCAGGATATCCATGGCCTGGATGAGCTGCGCCGTGAGGCGTTGCTCCTGCTTCAACAAATGCCTGGGGACTTGCGAGAGAATCTGCGACATAACAGCTCTGGGGGCAACAACCATCCGCATCGGGCCGGCACGGCCGGAGAATCTTCACCGAACACTGGCGCGGGCCGGAAGTCATGACGAGGCGTCTCCCGAGTGCCCAATGACGCTCGTCACCATTACTAGCATACTGGTGTCCGGAAACCGAGTCAAAAGAGACGCGCTCGCGGAGTGTTTCCGGACGAGGGCCGATCGGGCCGCTCCGATCGCTTCGCATCTGTATTCTATAATCGGTTCATCGACCGCCCTCACAATTCGTTCGGCGTCCCGTGCGGACGCATCCGCGCGATCTCTGCGCTATCCCGCGCCGCTGGAGGCTCCGTAGCGTTCAATAGCCCGTCGGCCGCTACATGGAGTGCTGACGCTTCCGCGTTGGCGTCGGACTACGGCCGCTGGGTGGGGCACACAAACAGGTGGCGTGTTGCGCGGTATGATGCGTGGCATGACGCGCTATCGTATTCCGCAATGCCGCACAACCGTCGAGACGCGGGTGTCTAATTCGCGTTTCATCGCGACGGCCGCGTCGGTGTCGACAGTCAAGGCGGCGCAGGACTTCATCCGCGCCGTGCGGGCCGAGCTGCCCGACGCCACGCATCACGTCTACGCCTACAAGATCGGCTTCGGCGGCAGCGTCAGCGAAGGGATGAGCGACGACGGTGAGCCGTCCGGTACGTCCGGGCCACCCACGCTCGCCGTGCTGCGCGGCGCCGAGATTGGCGATGTCGTGCTCGTCACGACACGCTATTTCGGTGGGACAAAGCTCGGCACCGGCGGTCTAGTCGCCGCCTACACCGCCGCCGCCCAGGCCGTTCTGGCCGCCCTGCCGACCGAGGAGAAGGTCACACGTGTACGGCTGCAATGCGTGCTGCCGTACACGTTGCACGAGCAGGCCCGGCGGCTGTTCAGCAAGTACGAGGGGCGGATCGAGGATGAACAATACGGCGCGGACGTCACCGTACGGCTGCTGGTGCCAGAGGAACACATCGAGAGCCTGACGCAGCGGCTAGCCGACCTGTCCGCCGGCCGCGTGGTACCGATGAGGATCGAGTGACAATGCAATGCGCGTGTTTTTGCCTTACCGCTCGTCGCTTCACGGCTCCGTCATTGTTCCTAATATGCCCACTCGTTTCCGCTCGGGCTTTGAGTTCTTGGGCTACTTCTCGACCAAGTCGATCAGGCGGAAGCGTTCGACGTCGACGAGGCCCTGGTCGGTGATCTTGAGGGCACCGATGACGGACAGGTTCAGAAACGACATCGCCATGAACGGACGGCGCAGCTTGGCGTCGAGTTGGGCGGCGGCCTCGTGCAGTCGGTGAAGCTGGTCGCGCAGCGTCGGCGCGTCGGCCTCACTCATCAGGCCGGCGATCGGCAGCGGCACTTCGGCCAACACCTGGCCGTCCTTCACTACGCAGAAGCCGCCACGGATCTTCACGATTTGCACTGCCGCGGTGAACATGTCGAGGTCGTTCGTGCCGGTGACGACGAGGTTATGAGCGTCGTGGGCAACGGATGACGCAATCGCCCCGCCGCTGAGGCCGA
>JAFGRR010000179.1 GCA_016935035.1 Phycisphaerae bacterium
GCTGTTTCTCCAGACCCAGCCGGCGCACCTGCAGAAGCTCCAGGGCGAGCGTCTCAACGGCGAACAACGCAGCGTCATCCGCGCCCAACTGATCCGCAACCGCATGGCGACGAACTAGAACTGACGCGTCGAGCGGGTGCCCCACCCTTTCAATGGTGCGGTACTGACCTACTCCAGCGCGCACGCCCCTTCCCGCCCAGTCAAATGCCCGACGGGTTCTCAACGAACTCACACCCCCTGTCATTCTGAATCACGCCCCGCTTCCGAAAATCATGGGCTTGTGCTTGATCCACTCCTGGGACACGGCAAGAATGCGCCAAGCATGGATGGTATCGGGCTCGCAAGGCCCATGGCCGGCTGGACCACTTTCGGGAGGTTGAACAACTTGATCCGCCCAATCGCCCCTAGAAGGCTGACACAACTCTTGCTCGTCCCCGCCGTCACACTGCTGACAGCCAGTTGCATCACCGTAACGGCCGTGCCGCTGGGCATTACCCCTGCATCACTTGCGACCGCGGTTGAGGGGCAATACTACGGCGTCACTCTCATGTCGGACGGCAGCGGCACGATGGACTGGAGCGTCTCGGCCGGCACCCTCCCACCGGGCCTCTATCTGGGACAGGAATCGGGCGTCCTGAGTGGCACGCCGACGGACACCGGCAACTTCAACTTCACCATTAGCGCCACGGATAGCTCGATTCCAAATCGCTCAGGCAGCGTGAGTTACACGCTGCGCGTCGTGCCCGCTCTGGATCTCGATGACGAACTGCCCAGCGCACAGGTCGGCGTGTGGTATGACTTCGACCTCTACGCCACCGGCGGCACCACGCCGTACTCCTTCCAGTCAGTCGGCCTACCGGCCGGCATGACCTTTAACCCCGAGAACGGCAAGATTTACGGCATCCCTCTGACCGGCGATGCCGGCATCCAAGTGCAATTCACGGTCATGGACAGCGGCGACCCGCAACAGAACGTCACCATCAGCACGACGCTCGAAGTGCGGCCGGCGCCGGTGACAATCACAACCAGCACGCTTCCCAACGGCCGTGTAGGCGCGGCGTATTCGCAGGTCATCGAAATCGCCGAGGGCACTTGGCCGTATTCGTACGCGGTCAGCGCTGGCCGACTGCCGTACGGCCTCAGTCTCAATCTGGCCACTGGGGCGATCTCGGGAACGCCGACGCAGGCGGGTGCCAGAACCTTCACCATAACCGTGACCGACAGCGACAACCCGGTGAACACCGCCGAACGCGAGTTCACCATAACGGTAGAGTAATTCAAATTCTGGCCGGGCGCCGCCGACGCCGACCGGCACGCACTGGAGTGGACAATGATGAGAGCGACCCTTCTTGTGACTACCAGCGTGGTGCTGTGCCTGGGGCTCGGCTGTTCAATCTCGATCGACACCCCCGGCTCTGGCACGCCGCTCGATGAGACGCATCTCGACATGACCATCGCGGGCAGCGTATCAACGGGCCAGGCCGAGGTCGATGCAAAGATCACGGCCGGCTGGACCATCGAACTTGACGAGGGCCAGGCCATCTATATCAACGGCCAGGTACTGACCGGGCCTAACTCGAGCAACGAGTACGTGGCGACGGTCACCAATGCCACCGAGTACACCATCGAAGTGATCGATCCGACCGTCGGCGCCGATGTCACGACGATCGCGGCACCGGCGACGTTCGACATCACGGCGCCGGCGGCCGGCGCGGCGGCATCGCTGTCGGGCTTCACAGTCACCTGGAGCGACCCCGATCCGGCCCAGGATGTGCTCGTGACGGTCAGCCAGAGCATCTTCGGCGTGCAGCGCGACCGCGAGTTCGGTCCATTCGCCGACACCGGCAGCCTCACGCTCAGCGCCGACAATCTGCGTTCCTTTGGGCAAGGCGCGCAACTACTGATCTCGGTCACCAAGATACGCGAGCGAACCGGGATCAACGGCTTCCAGAGCGCGGATGTGTCCGTCGAACTGACACGCACCGTGCTGGTTACACCGGGGCCGTAAGCAGAGCTTCTGGCCGGGCTATCGGACAGAGTCACGTGTCGCCGCACCTCGGCAGGAACCAGGTTTGCGCTAGACGGGGAATGCTTGCATCCAAAGCATGCACATAACCGATCGGATGGTAGATGCGGACTGGGAGCATCCCCGCCCCACACGTGCCCATTCTCGGAGGGTCCTTTATGCTAGGTCGCTTTCGTCAGAACGTTGCTTTGCCGCTCATCGCGGGGCTACTACTCACAGCATGCGTGCCGCTCGCCGCGGCACAGACGGCAGTAGTCATTGACCACAACTGCACGGATCTGGGCCAGATTCCGCCGTATTGGATAACACAGGCCAAGAACCTTACGTTCCACTACGCGCACACCTCGCACGGCAGCCAGGTCAACACGGGCGCCGACGTGCTGGAATCACAGCACGAGACCTACAAACTCCTTCGCCGAACCAGCAGCACAGAGGGCCTGCCTGCCCAAGAAGACCCGCCCGGTGTGCGAATGTACGACGGCAACCCGCCAGAAACCTACATCGAGCCCGGCGACTACTGGGCAACAACGGATGGCCAGAACCGCACGCGCACTGTCGCCAGCACCGGCAACTACAACCTCTCCATGTGGTCCTGGTGCGGCCAGCAGTCAAGCAACTCAGAGGCCACCACACAGGCTTACCTGGATACCATGGCGCAGTTCGAAACCGAATACCCCGCCATGCGCTTCATACTCATGACCGGCCACACCGACGGCTCGGGCGTGGACGGCAATCTCAATCAGCGCAATCAGCAGGTGCGTGATTTTGCCATCGCCCACAATATGGTCGTCTTCGACTTCGCCGACATCGAAAGCTATGACCCCGACGGCAACGGTTATCTGGCCTTGGGATGTAACGACAACGGCGACTACAGCGGCGGCAACTGGTGCACACAGTGGTGCGCCGCCAACCCCGGCAGTGAGTTGTGCGCCACGTGCTCATGCGCGCACTCGCAACCCCTGATCTGCAATCTGAAGGGCCGCGCGTTCTGGTGGATGATGGCACGGTTGGCCGGCTGGCCGGGCCCAGAGGTTGATAAGCTCGGCGACACCAATTGCGACGGCCAGGCGGACGTCTTCGACATTGATTCCTTCGTGGCCGCCGTCACGCAACCCGGGACCTACGCCGCGTCATACACAAGCTGCGACATTGCCAACGCCGATTGCAACACCGATGGCGCGATCGACATCTTCGACGTAGACGTCTTCGTGGACCTAATCGTCGGCGACTAGATCTGTTCCGAACCGCATGTGGCGCCGGCGTACCGCGCGTAACGTCTTTCTCCCAGGCGCGGTACCCGTCACGCCGGGATGTCCGGCGCCACATGCGGGCAGCGCACGATTCCACCATATCAGACATCGTGCCCCGTGGCGCACAAGGACCTCGCTGGCGCGCGGCCCGCTTTGCATCATGCTTTTATTGGTGCCATGCAGCCTCGGCGTGGTTAATTCACGTAATACGCAGGGCCCGAGCCGATAACGCCCGCCGCTCGCACGAGGTCGGCAAGCTCGAATGAACGTCCGCTGGTTTATCCGCCGATGAACCGGTGGCCGTCGTAAAGGCGGCAGTTGACGGATGTCAGGGCTTTCGACACTGCGTGTCGTGTAATCGTGTCTCCAACCCGATCCATAGCGAGCCTTGGTCTTCGCTCGCCGAAAACTGCGCCTCGCTTGGTGGCTGCTTTCAGGCATGGAAGCGTTGTAATCGCCGACTGGAGAATAACGCGGATGCTGCGACAGCAACGGGCGATGCCGAC
>JAFGRR010000180.1 GCA_016935035.1 Phycisphaerae bacterium
GCATCGTCACCGAGGTCGCCTGGGCGGCGCATTTCTGCCGCAACATGTTCATCCGTCCCACGCGCGAGGAGATGGATGCGTTCGAGCCGGACTGGACCATCCTGCACGCCTGCAAGGCGACCAACGAGGACTACGAGAAGTTCGGCATGCGCACCGAGGTCTTCGCCGCGAACAACATCGGCAGGCGCATGTCGCTGATCGGCGGCTCGTGGTACGGCGGCGAGATCAAGAAGGGCATGTTCACCATCATGAACTACTTCCTGCCCTTGCGCGACGTGGGCTCGTTCCACTGCTCGGCCAACATGGGCAAGGAAGGCGACGTCGCCCTGTTCTTCGGCCTGTCCGGCACCGGCAAGACGACCCTGTCGGCCGACCCCAAGCGCATGCTCATCGGCGACGACGAGCACGGCTGGGACGACGACGGCATCTTCAACTTCGAGGGCGGCTGCTACGCCAAGGTCATCGACCTCTCCGAGGAGAAGGAGCCGGATATCTACCGCGCCATCCGCCGCGACGCCCTGCTCGAGAACGTCGCCGTCAACACCAGCGGCGGCGTCGACTTCCGTGACGCGTCCAAGACCGAGAACACGCGCGTCTCGTATCCCATCCACCACATCGACAACATCGTCAAGCCCGTCTCGAAGGGCGGCCATCCGCGCCACATCATCTTCCTGGCCTGCGACGCCTTCGGCGTCCTGCCGCCGGTCAGCCGCCTGACCCAGGAGCAGGCCATGTACCAGTACCTGAGCGGCTACACGGCCAAGGTCGCCGGCACGGAGCTGGGCATCACCGAGCCCAAGGCCGCCTTCTCGGCCTGCTACGGCGCCGCCTTCCTCGCCCTGCACCCGACCATGTACGCGGACGTGCTCGGCAAGAAGATGCGGCAGCACGGCTCGGTGGCGTGGCTGGTCAACACCGGCTGGACCGGCGGCCCGTACGGCGTCGGCGAACGCATGTCGCTGCCGGACACACGCAAGATCATCGACGCGATCCTCGAGGGCGCGCTCGACGACGCTGCGTGCGACACTATGCCGCTGTTCGGTCTCGCCGTGCCGAAGGCCGTCCCCGGCGTCGACCCGAACGTGCTCAATCCGCGCAACACCTGGACGGATAAGGCCGCCTACGACGCGCAGGCCGCCAAGCTCGCCCAGATGTTCGTGAAGAACTTCGCCCAGTTCACCGGCACCCCCGAGGGCAAAGCCCTCGAGGCGGCCGGCCCCAAAGCCTAGCGAAGCTGTCGCGAGGCCCTGCTATCGGATGACCGGTGCAGGGTGGACAACTCGACGCTGTCACGGCTTTGCGATAGACTGCGTGTTCGCAATGCACGGCGGCATGCTTGCCATGACCGGCCAACACGACGGCGTGGAACAGCAGCCCCAAGGAATCGAACAATGCATCTGCAGCACACGATCAAGGCCGTGATTCGCGCCGGTGAGCAATCGGGGTACGTCGCGGAATGCCTCGAGGTTCCTGTAGTAACGCAGGGGGCGGATCTCGATGAAACCGTGGCAAACCTGGCCCAAGCGGTGGAACTGCATATCGAGGACGAAGACCCGGCCGAGCTGGGACTCTGTCCGAACCCAACAGTCGTGATCACCATGGAGGTCGAGAGCGCGCATGCCTAGCTTGCGGCGCATCTCATGCGGGATTGCAGTCAAAGGCATATCAACTCCGGGGAAAACCATTCCTTTCCGGTCATTCTGAGGGCGTTCGCCGAAGGCGAGCAACCGAAGAATCTCGGGTCATCAACCACCGGAATCATAGGGTGATTGGCGTTGTGAGACTCTTCGACTGCGTTCCGCCTTCGGCGGAACTCCGCTCAGAGTGACCGCTATGTGAGTGCTATCCATGAATGCAACTCGGTATCAGGCCCGGAAGTGGCAAGAACGCTACGTAACTCGGGGGGTTGCAAACCTCCGGTCGAAGGGGTAAACTGCTGACAAGATGCGGGCGGTTGTGTAACAAGCGTCTGCGTCTGTGGTATGTAAACGGGGTACAGGAACGGGAACCGGAGCAGCGGTCGTGCGGCATCTGCATTCGTTGACGCGGATTCCGGCGCGGGCCGAGGATTCGCTGGTGGCCTTGCAGAACAAGCTGCTCGACGCGGTGAGCACGATTCCGCCGGTTCGGAATACGCTCGTCGCGACGATGATCGCGCTCGAGGAGTCCAAATCCGGCGTACCCGAGCTGTAGACCGGCCGGCAACGGCCTTCCACGGGGTGGGACCAAGGAGAAACGGCGATGGCGATGCACACCAGGGTCGTGACGCGACGGCGCCCGAACTGGGCCCAAATGACCAACTTCCAGTACAAGTTGCAGTTCATGTACGACGGCTACATCGAGTTCCTTCAGTTCATTACCGGGTACGTGGGCTCCGACGGCTCTTCGAGTTCCAGCAGCTCTTCGAGCTCTGGCACCACTACGAACTAGGTATCCGTGGTTTCCCGGACGAATGCAGCCAAGGGTTTGGCGGCGCAAGCGTTGCGCTCTGGATGGAGGAGTTGACGGTGAAACATACGAAGCATCTGCGGGCACTGTCGAGCGCCCCCCAGGCGGCTCAGCAGACCAATTTCCAGTTCAAGCTGGACATCACGAGCGACTTCATCTCGGCTACATCCGCTCTGCTGGTCGGCATCCAGAGAGGCCTGCCGTGGGGTGTGGTGTTCGACAACTGGTTTGACCTGATCGACGGCAATACCAGCACTACGAACTAGGGAGTTACGCGGTCACTGCACAGGGGTGGCCTGAGCGCAACGATTCCCTGATTCGCTGACGGGACCTTTCTGAAGGTCGAATTTTCGCAACCATGCGGCGGCGGACAGTTGTCTGTCGCCGCTTGCTTTGCCGCCCCACAGCGGCGCTTGCCGCCCGCCACGTTCCCCGCTAGAATCCCGCCATGGACGCAGGTCATCGTGAGGGAAGCAGGCGCTTGGAACTCGCCGTACAGGCGCTCGTGCTGGCTTGCTTGCTGGCGGTCTTCTTCCCTGGGGTTTTCCTGCGCGGCGAGGTGCTCATCCCCGGCGACATCCTGTTCCAGATTCCCCCGTGGAGCCACTACGCCCCGGCGGGCTGGCAGCGGCCCGCCAACCCGCTCCTCTCGGATGCGCTGACCGCGTTTATTCCGTATTACGCCGAGTGCGCGGACGCGCTGCGGCAAGGGGAGTGGCCGCTCTGGAACCCGACCCAGATGGC
>JAFGRR010000181.1 GCA_016935035.1 Phycisphaerae bacterium
CCGGCGTAGCGCTCGTCGCACGGAACGCCAGGCAGATTGACGATGGCCGAACGCAGTTCGAGCTGCCGAATGCCGTGCTCATAGGCCATGCGCAGCGCGGCGCCGCCCAGCGCGTCACGCGCCAGTTCGTCGTCCGCCAGAATGCCGCCATAAGTGGCGTACGGCATACTGACGAGCAGGCGGCCGGCGAGGAAGCTGTTCATGCCCATCAGTGGCAATACGCCAACGACGCGGTCGCCGCGGCGTGCCAGATGCGTGTGACAGCGATGGTCGAAGACCTGGCTGACAGCCTGCGCCCAGAGCGGATGGTGAAAGAGAGTTCCGTCCGGGTCATGCTGAATGTACGCCGCCCAGGCAGCGCGGTCGGCATCGTCACGGATCGGATGCACGACGACCTGCGAATCGACAGGCGTTCTGGCCAGCAAGGCCTCAATCTTTTCGGTAGTGGTAGTAATAACGGTCATAATAATGCGAGCGCTCGTCACGAAAACGACCGAGCACACAACCCAGGATATTGACGTTGTTGGTCTGTAGCGAACGGACGGCAACCTGTACGGCCGGCTCCGGTGTACGCCCCATCTCAATGACCAGCAGCGCCCCATCGCAACTGGGTCCCAACATATTCACATCCGACACGGTTGTGACCGGCGGTGTGTCAAGGAGGCAGTAGTTGAATGAAGTGCGCATCGTATCGAGCAAATCACGCAACCCCGGCGACGCGAAAACCTCGCCGTAGTTGTTATCTGTGACGTTACCGGCGGCGATGAGTTTCAGGTTCGGGTACGGCGTGGGCCGCACCACGTCCTCCATCCGGACCTCGCCGCGCAGAACATCGGCGACGCCAGGCGACGACCTTTGCCCGAGCATCCGCGCCAGCGACGAGCGTCTCAGGTCCATATCGACCATCACCACGTGCTGTTCGCCACCCTCGGCCAGCGCTATGGCCAAGTTGACGGTGGTGACGCTTTTGCCTTCCTCGGGCACGGCGCTCGTCACTGCCAGCACTTGGTGCTGATTGTCCGGGTTCATCGACAGCAGCCGCGCCCGCAACGAGCGGTACTGCTCGCAAATGGACGCGTAGCGATTGTGGAATGTCACAACCGCAGGATCGACGCGCGGAGTATCCCAATCGGCGGTCTCGTTGTTGACGACCGTCATGAGCTCCGGGCCAGAATACACATCGCCCACCGCGGCGCCAGCCACACTGACAGCCGCCTCCTCCGCCATGGCCTCAAACGCACTGAACGGCTCGTTCGGTTCGGTGGTGGGGACCTCTGGCGACGTGTCGGTCTGCTCCGCGACCTCGGCGGCCAAGGCCTCCGACTCGTCGATCTGGTCCATGAGTTTACTGATGGCGCCCATGGTCATCACACCCTATGTCTCTTCGTCTTCGACGAGTTGTGTCGTCGGAACTCCGACGGCCCGAAACAGACCGTCGATCTTCGAGATGGCACGGCGGTGCAGATCAGGCCGCTGAATACTCACGCACGCCAGTGTCGCGGTGACGGCCAATGATGCCAGTGCCAGTCCAAGCGTCGGTCCCCAGATCAATCGTGAACGCAGACGACGACGCCGTTCCACGGGCGTGTCGATCACGCCGACGCATTCCAACACCGGCAGGCTCAGCGAACGGCTGACCTGCGAAAGTGAGCGGAACGAGCGATCGAGCAATTCCAGAATGGCGACCACCAGGCCGGCCACCGCCAGCCCGCAGCCGGCGCAAACGGCGATAATCGTCGTCAGACGCGGATCTGTCGGGCGCGTGTGCTCGCGCGGCTCCTCGATCAGCGTGAACTGCGTGCCGCGCTCCTCGCTCTGGGCAGCCATGATGCGTTCAAGCTGCGCGAGATGCTGGCGCCAGATGGTGGCGGCGCGGTCGTCGTCCTGGAGTTGTGCCTCCACACGCTGCAACTCGCCCTGCCCCTTCACCAGCTCGTCATAGAGGACACTGTAGTTGCTATAGCGGGCCGTAGCTCGGGCCGCTTCAGTGCCGATGCTCGTGAGTTGCTGACGCAGCGCGTCCAGCTCCATCTCGACCCGCAACTGCTGGCCTTCCCAAACGCTCGATACCTTCCGCCGCGGCTTGGCCGTCACGGTCGAATCGCGACTGGCCTCGATGTTGGCACGCAGCTCGGCCTCTGCCGCCAGCAAGGCATCCAGCTTGACCTGTAACGCCTTGACGTCCGGGTGGACGGCGGTCATGCGCCGCACGGTCATCGCGTCGTTGATCTGGGCCTCGACGCCGGCAATGGCACGTTCGATGGCCGGACTGGGGTGCACCGAATCAGTCGACGCGGTCTCGTGCTCGGCCTCGTCGATGCAGTTCAACGGGACCGAGGTCAGGAAACGTTGCCGCGCGGAAATCTCGGCATCGAGTTCCGCTTGTCGCGTCGTGAGACGATCACGCTCGGCCCGCAACATCTCGAGTTGGGCACCGGCGCTGGCCGGATCAGTCGGGTCCACCCCCGGATACTCGGCGAAGCGACTCTTGAGGGCCTGGTCAGCATGCGTGACCTGCCCCTGATAGCGGGCGACCTCGCTCTTGAAGAAATCGCACGTCCGCTGGAGCACATCGTTGATCACACCCTGGGTGCGCTGGATGTAACCATCACGCAGGGCGATCACAAAGGCGCGGGCGATGGCCGGATCATTGGCTTGGCAACGCAGCTCGATCGTGTCCAGGCTCGGCGTGCTGTTGAGCAGCACGACCGAGACCTTCAACTCGTGGGGCCCCAGGGCCGTGTCGACTGCCCGCCGCTCGCTTTCGGACAACGCGGACTGGGACTTCACCGTGTCGGCCGGCAGCAACCCGGTCGCGATGGCCGCGCTGGCCAGGGCCCGCGAGCCCGTCATGTCCAGCACCAGGCTCGAACGCAGTTGCGTGAAGCTGTAGGGCGAGTTGCTCTGAATCAGGTTACGCAACACCGTGTCGTCACGCCGCTCGAAAATAGTGGTCGCGGAGTACTGGCGCGGCAGGTACTGGCTGCACCAGAACGCCACCGAACTAACCAGCCCGATCGCAAGCACAGCCGGTCGCCAGCGACGCCGCAGAACCGCGGCGTACTCGCCGACCGTCTTGCGCAGATCGTCAAACGTGTGTTCTTGATGGGTGCTCATGGCAACTCGTCAGGCGATCGGTCCCGAATATCCTTCGCCGGGGCGTCGCGGCACTGTTACGGTCTCAATCACGGTCGTAGTGGTCGTCGTTACCCTCGTACTCATCCGTGGAGTCCATGAAGTCCGCCGGCGTGTTGTACGCGTTCAGCACCGGGCTGATCGGGTACATCACGGCACGGACCTGGTGCCCAACCCATGCCAGCGGCGTGGGTGGCACTTCGATGATGTCGCCTTCCTGTAGCAACACATCCTGGTTCGTCTCTCCCGTCCGGAGCATCTGGTCGAGGTCCACGATGATCGTGGCGCGCTCGGCCTCGTCGGCATTGGGCCGCGTGATACGAATTCTCGAACGCCACGCGAAGACATTCGGCCGGGCGTCCGCTAACGCCTTCAGCAACGTGTCGCGGCCGGTGTAGGGCTTCGCCCCAGGCACGCCCACTTCGCCAAAGATGTAGTAGAACTTGCTGCGATAGCGCCCCACGTCCACCACCACCTCGGGGTCGATGTAGTAACGCGCCAGCAGCTTCGTCATCTTGTCGGCCACTTCCTGGGTCGTCAGCCCCGCCACCTGCACCTCGCCCAGCAGCCGCAGCGCCACCTTCCCGTCTGGACGCACTTGGTAGGTACGCCCGTCAATCTCGGGGGCCACGGGAGCGTGCACGGTGATGGCATCCGGCGGTGCTACGCGATAATCGCCGCTGGAAACCACATTCTCGCGTGAACGCAGGAAGTGAATGAACTGGTCGTGAGATGGCCCGCAGCCAGTCAGCGCCAAGGCGATGACGCACGCCACCATCGCTGTCTTCCCTGCCCGGGAGTGCTGGCGAATTGGTGACGCGCTCCGGGGGGCCGGAGTGGGTGTCGTCTGCAAGCGCATTTCGATGCGTCCTATATGCGTACCGCCGCGCCAGCCACTGATCCGGGTTGCCGGCGTCGGCTCTACGCTGGTTATCGACTAATCGGGGCGGAGGATGAAATGCGCGATCGTTAAGAAGACGGACCCACACAACTTACTCGGTCCTTAGTCATGCCGGGGTCGTACGTTCCCGATGTACTAACCAGGATCGCCAAAGAGGAGATCGCCCGGTGGATATTTCCACGCATTTCGGGCTCAAAAAAGCGCCGTTCATGGAAGCGGTGGACTCCGAAGCTTGTCTCGCCTCGCCAGTACACCGCGAGGCACTGGCTACGTTGCGCTACACCATCCGCGACCACAAGGCCTGTGCGATGGTTATAGGCGGTTGTGGAATGGGCAAGACGCTCGTCGGACGACTGGCGAGCAAGTCCTGCCAGAATCGTCGGCCCGTATTGTGGGTTCACGGCCTCGCACAGTCTGATAACTCGCTCGCGGTTACCGTTCTTGCTGGATCACGAGGCAAGGCGAAGGGCGATACCAGCCCCCAACCTTCGACACTGGCCGAATGGTGCGCGGAGTATCCTCAACGCAGCCCCGCGCCGGTCGTGATCGTCGATGAAGCCGACGAACTGACAACAGCGCATTGGACAGAATTTATCGCCCTGCTCGCGCAAGACATGCGATTCACCGGACAAATGACGCTCATCCTGCTCGGCACGCCCAAATTGCGCGATCGCCTTGCCAGCCCACAGTTTGCCAGGCTGCGCCGCCGAGTCTTCCGCATCTGCTCACTACGCCCGATGACGGTCGAAGAGTCGCTGGAGTACGTCGGCATCAGAGTGGCCAACGCTGGCGGCGACGCGAAACAACTGTTCGAGACCGAGGCGCTTGAGAAGATCGCTCGCCTCACACGCGGGAACCCGAGCCTCATCAATGTCCTCTGCGACAACACCTTGATCGAGGCGTACGGCGCCGATCGCACCCGAGTAACACTGGATGACGTCCGCTCAGCCGTCGAAGCCATGATCGGGATAACCCATACCCACACGGGCGCGCACGTCCTGTCCGCTCCTGAGGATGTCACGCTGGCGCTGCCGATGTCGGCAACCGAGCCGGAGACCACACAACCGGTCACCGAACCCGTCGTCGAACCCGCGACAGAGCCCGTGTCACAACCGGAAGAGTCGATCACCTTCGAACGCCGCCTGGCCGCGATGCGGAGCCGGCTGGAGCGCACGCTCGCAGCCGTCCGAGATGTCAGCCAGCACGTGGACGAGGCCACCGGCATCAGCGCGGCGACCGTTCACGCGATCGATGTCGCCGACACGGACCAGTCCGAGACGCCTGATGAGATACTCGCGGCGGCAGGCTGAACCGGCGTCCCAGACTCAGCAGCGATCCAACGATTCGGGCGGACGGCGCACCCCACCGGTGCGCAGCTCCGCCCGAATCGCATTTGCGCCTCTCACATCCCCCTACCGGCTGCCGTAGAGTCCATGCTGTGGCGAAGCAGCTCGCCGGTCGCCACCGCCCCGATCCGCGCGACCAGAACCGTTTCAGAAACGAAGCGGTGTGCCACGGCTCTGTGAGCTGTGCATTTTGCCTACCAGTCACGGCTCACAGAGCCGTGGCACACGGAAAGCCGCAACAGAGTCTCTGAAACCTCACTAGCCGCGGCTCATGCGACGTAAAGAGCCCCCGGCTTCAGCCCGGACGGTTCCGTGGCCGCGGCAAGCGGCGCCTAGACCTGGGCAGCAATCAGTGGGCGCCGAGCAGGAAAGTGCCGAGCGTACGGATGATGATGGCGGTGTCGAGGTCGATCGAGCGGTGCTTCAGGTAGTACAGGTCATAGCACAGCTTGCGGTGCGCGTCCTCGGCGCTGGCGCCGTATTGGTAGTTGATCTGGGCCCAACCCGTGAGCCCCGGCTTGATGAGGTGCCGTTGCCGGTAGTGTGGCACATCCTGGGCGAGTTGCTCGACGAACTCCGGGCGTTCGGGACGTGGCCCGACCAAGGACATGTCGCCACGCAGGATGTTCCAGAATTGCGGCAACTCGTCCAGACGCAGATGCCGCAGGAATTGGCCGACACGCGTCACGCGTGAGTCGTATTGCGTGGCCCAGCGCGCCCCGTCGCGTTCGGCGTCCTCGCGCATCGTGCGGAATTTGTAGATCGTGAAGATGCGTCCGTGGCGACCGACGCGCTGCTGCTTGTACAACGCCGAACCGCGGCTATCCAGGTGAATCAGGACGGCAACGATCGGCCAGAATGGCAGAGTCAGCGCCAGGCCCAGCAATGCCGCCCCCACGTCGATGATGCGTTTGGCGGCATCGTAGCCCCCGCCGGTCGTGACGTCCGCCAGCACAAACCAGCGCGTACTGATGGCTTCGGCCGGCACCTCGCCCAGCAGTTTCTCGGCGAAGGTCGGCTGATCGGTCACGCGACAACCGTTTTCCAGGCAGCTCAGTATGGCGGCATCGACTGCCGGGTGCGAGACAAGCTCTGGATCCACAACAACCTGGTCAATGGCGCGGGATTTCAGGATCGAGTCGATCTCCTCAATCGCGCCGATGCACGGGCAAACGTGCGGAAACCAGCGATTGCTGGCGACGCCGGGCGTCAGACCGCCACGGGATCGCGTTCGCGGTTCGTTGGCCACTTGCGGAACCAGCAGATGCCCGACGATGTGATAGCGTCCGCGAAAACCGCTCCGCAGCAGCGAGACGACCTTGCGCACCGAGTCCGCCGTTCCAACGCACAGCACGTTCATGCGATAGCCGGTAATCAGGTGATGGGCCGCGAGACGCGCGGGCGTGGCGATCAGGACGTGTGTCAGGACCACCGACAGACCAATCCAGCGACTCGATTCCGCGTAGAACGCGACATAAATGGTCGCATACGCCAGCACCGACCCCAGCCCCAGCGTCAACGCTGTACGCACCAGGATACGGCTGCGTGACAGCAGCGTCTGACGCTCGTACAGGCCGAAGATCATGCCCGCGACCACCAGGCACACGCAGAACGCCGTCGTGCTGAACCACGGGCTGACGACCCACCCGAAAGCCGGGTTGTCGAACACCATCAGGTGATACGCGATGTAGGTGGCGAAGATGACGAGGGCCCAATCGAGGCAGACCCACGCGACGGCGGAGAGGTGGAGCAGTGCATGGCCCCATAGCCGCGATGGTCGCGCGACGGCGTGCCGGACTGGATGGGAACCCAGGACGGTAGCGGTTTTTGCGCTTAACAACACGAGCGCGGGCTCCAAATCAACGTGACCCCATCATTGAGCCACACACTGCCATCGGACAACCCACCACGTCAGGTGAGGTAGTCCATGTTGCCGCGTTGCGATTTCCCGCCGCCCCACAAATCAGGTTTCCCTCCCAGCAACCCGATAACTTCTTTCAGGAGGAGATCCGCGCAGATCGAGAGGTCAGTAATGCTAGGTAAACGGAACAGGCTGGTCGTAATTGGTATCGCGGTGCTGGCGTTGACTGCCGGCTGTAGCCGTCAGAGGGACACGCCCGCCGTGTACGCGCCGCGCGTCGAGGTGACGGATTTTGCCCAGCCAATGGAGATGCCGACCAACGGCTATCGCCTGTTGGGCGAGCGCGCCACAACCGGGCGCTTCACGTGCAGCATAGCGGTGGCCAAGCTGGTCGCGACTGGCGACGAGTCTGGCGATCCGGTGCGGCTGGCCGATTTCGAGCCCGCGGAGCAAGGTTATTGGACTGAAGCCCTGCGCGGCCTCGTCGGTGTCCGCGATCTGAATTACCTTTCGCCGGTACTCTTCCGCGGCAAGCAGCAGCCGCTGGAGGACCTCTGCGCGACGGCCGGCGACCTGGGGGCCGAGTTGCTGCTGGCGTATGTGCCCGGCCGCGTTGGGCCAAACTCGGCGGAACTGCTGGGGGTGATCTACGACGTGGCAAATGTCGAGCCAATCGCCGCCCTGCACGCCGAACGCACGATTCTGAACGAAGAGGGTGTCGAAACGACGCCGGACGAGATCTGCGACGAGGCCGACGAGGAAGACAGCCGACCCTATGACGCCTACTACCAGGCAGGCCGGGAGTTTGAGCAGTCGACCGTCGCGTGCCTGCGAGCGCTGATGCAACTCGACACGCCGTCTAAGAGCACCGAACCACACCGCTGGAGCGTGCCGAGCCCCGTTGGCCCGTTCGGACCAGCCGGGCCACGTCAACCGTAGCGACACCGTGTAGGCTGTTCCGGGCCTCCAGAACCCGGCCCGACCCACGCCTTTGGCGGGGATTCCGATTGAACCGCGCCAGTTCCCGTGGTACAAATCAGTTGGCAACTGGGGGCAGCTAGTCTCCGCGTGGCGTGTATGCGCGCGTGTGGGACTATTTTCCGTGAGACGGCAGCCTCACCGTCACACGAATTCGTAACCTGGGCAGCGCAGTCTGCTCCTTTTTTTGGGGAACGGGAATGAAAGCTTTCAGTACCGCTGGTTTGCTGCTGATCGGGTTTTCGCTGCTGGTCTGTGGTCAGGCCGCTGCCCAGCTTCCGGGCCCCACAACCGTCATCGCCACCCCCTACTACTCCACCGCCGATGTCCGCTGGAGTGTCGTGAATGATTCTTCGGTGGCAGGTTATGCGCTCTACCGACGGACCGCGAGCGGCAGCTACCCATCAACACCGACCCGCCGCGTCCTGGTGCGCAATGATTACACCGACTACAACCTCACCCCCGGGCAGACCTACTACTACAAGGTAGTCGCGATCGACGGCAGCGGAGCCGAGGTCAGCACGTATTCCCCCGAGGTCGCCACCACCCTGCTGACCAGCGTCGACGGACTGTCGGTCCACAAGAGCCTGGAGACCATCGTCGTCGTCTACAAGGGCGGCTTCACCGATGACGAAGTCACGGCCATGGTCAACGGCGTCAAGGAGGGCATCAAGTTCTACTGGCGGACCACTAGCTGCAACCTGCTGATGGACGCCACTTGGCTCTACATCGACGGCTACCCGCCGGGAGATAGCTGGTACAGCAGCGCCTTGCAGAATGACCTGCGCGCCCGCGGCTTGCAGGACGGTCAATACGATCTCGGGTACCTGATCGGCAACAACCTCGCCGGCTGCTACGGCGGCTACTATGTCTTCGGCGGCATGTGTGCGTCGCTCGGGACGATTTGCGGCGTGCCTTACCCGGCCGCCAACACGTCTCAGCTCAATACCACCATCATCTGGACCTATACGCACGAGATTCACCACGCCCTCGAGCTGATGGAGAACCTCACCAGCACCACGCCCGAAGTGCTCACGTGCCACTTCTCGGACGGATACCCGAGCAACATCGGTGCCGGCGTGGGCTGGAGCTTGCCGCTCGGACCGCACTTCGGCGGCATCGCCGAACTCAACCGCGACTATGGCACCGACTGGTTCACATTTCCGTCGCCGTACGATTCATACGTCGAGATGTTCGATGCCGATGGCGACGGTTTTCCCACGCGTGATCGGCGTGCGCCGGCCTCCGAATACGGGACCCCAGCCGGACTTGCCGACACGGACAGCGACGGGCTCGACGACTTGGCCGAGTTTAGCGCGTACTACTTCACCAGCACGACGCCGACAAATGCCGACACCGATGGCGACGGCTTGCTCGATGGCGAGGACGCCCACCCACTCTACGATGTGCGCGACAGCATCCCCTACGCCGCCAACCCGCCCATCATTGACGGCACGCTTGAGCCCGGCTGGCAGCAGTTCAGCGACGGCTATTACTACACGCAGACGCCCGGCCTGACGCTCAGAACCTACTCCGCCTGGGATCCGAACGCGGTATACATGGCGTTCGAGAGCAGTTCGCGGCTGCGTTTCATGATCTCGATCGACGGCAGCCCCGCCATGGGACGCTGGGAATCCGACGTGCGCCACGTCGATGGCGCCCTCGCTACCACCAACAATTCGGATGACGTCTACAACATCGGCGACGTCTGGGCCGACGGCTACTACATCTACACCTACTACGGCGCTTCCAGCGTCAGCGTCCACGGCCGCGGCACGATCGCCGGCTCGGCCGCCGCTTCATCCGAGGGCGACGGTCTCTATCGCACCGAGATCCGCATTCCGCGCGTGATGCCGGGTGGTGCGACACACGTCTGGTATCCGACGGGCGGCGCGGCTCCCGTCGTGGACGGTCTGCGGCTCGACGTGGGCCGCGAGATCGGCCTCAACATGACCGTCGCGCCCATCGCCGGCTCCGACGACAACGAGTACTCCGGCTCCTGGACCGGCTTGTTCGAGACGCACGGCTTCGAGGTCTTCACGCTCGAGGCGCCGCAGGCGTTTGAGTTGGGTGACATGAACTGTGACGGCGGCACGGACGTCTTCGACATCGACGCCTTCGTGCTCGCGATCATCGACCCGACATCTTACGCCGCCGCGTATCCAGACTGTGACGTCAATCTCGCTGACTGCAACGAGGACGGCACGCCGGACGTGTTCGACATCGACGCGTTCGTCGCGCGAATAACCAGCAAGTAACAAGTGTAGCGGCCGACGTGTCGTCGGCCGTCTTCCGACAGCCCGCGCCAGTAAACCGAGCTGCGCCACTCACCCACGTCGGCATCTGCATCACTCCCTCGCGCCCTGTTGGACTCGGGGCCACTCGGCCATATAATCACGTGCCGTTGCTTTTGCGGGCTGATCCCAACATCGATTCACCGGAGGAGCACTATTGCCGCGACAGCCGATCCCAATCCCCCATCGCGTGGAATCGTTATCGGTGCTCGACGCCAATGGGAACCTCGATCGTGAACTGGAACCGGAGATAAGCGAAGACGATCTGCGCCGGCTGTACAAATATCTCGTCTCCGCCCGCATGCTGGACGAGCGCTGCTTCAAGATGCAGCGCCAGGGCCGCATCGGCACCTACGCTCCCACGCGCGGGCAGGAAGCCGCCTCGCTCGGCATCGCGTATGTCCTCACGCCCGACGACTGGATGGTGCCGTCGTTCCGCGAGAGTGCGGCGATGCTCTGGCGCGGCTGGTCGATGGAGCGCATGTTCCTCTATTGGGGCGGCCATGAGCTGGGCACCACGCCACCTGAGGGTGTGAACGACACGCCGATCGCCGTCCCGGTCGCCAGCCAGTGCTCATACGGCCCCGGCATCGCCTGGGGGCTCAAGCTGCGCAGGCAGGGCCGCATCTGTGCCGCCTTTGTCGGCGACGGCGGAACCTCTGAAGGCGACTTCCACGAAGGCATGAACTTCGCCGGCGTCTATCAATTGCCATACATCCAGGTCGTGCAGAACAACCACTGGGCCATCTCGCTGCCGCGCTACAAGCAGACCGCGTCGCCGACGATCGCTCAGAAAGCCATTGCCTACGGCTTCGACGCCATTCAGGTCGACGGCAACGACTTGCTCGCCGTCATCGTCGCCATGCGGGAAGCCGCGGAAAAAGCCCGCACCGGCGGCGGCCCGACGCTGATCGAAGCCGTCACCTATCGCCTCGGCGTGCACACCACCGCCGACGATCCCAAGAAATACCGCGATGAAAAAGAGGTCGAGGAGTGGCTGCCACGCGATCCGATCCCGCGCTTCCGCAAATACCTCCATACCAAGGGCGTGCTGAACGATCAGCAGGACCAGGCCATCCTGGACGAGATCAAGGCCGAGCTCGACGCCGCCACCAAGTCCTACGAGGAATACAAGGTTGACCCGCTCGGGTTTTTCCACCACATGTACAGCGAGATGACGCCTGAGCTGATCGCGCAGAAGGCCGAGCTCGAAGCGTACCTCAGCGGCCACGAACCGGCCCAGGACAAGACCGAACGCTATTCACGGGTGCTCTGACATGCCACTACTGACCATGGTGCAGGCTCTCAATCTCGCGCTCGCCGAGGCCATGCGTGAGGATCCCAATGTCCTCGTCACCGGGCAGGACGTCGGACAGGACGAAGGCGTCTTTCGCGTAACCGAAGGGCTGTTGCAGGAGTTCGGGCCTGATCGCTGCATTGATACGCCGCTCGCCGAAGGGGCCATCGTCGGCACGGCGATCGGCCTCTGCTTCACCGGCTATCGCACGGTCTGCGAGATGCAGTTCGACGGCTTCTCGTTCCAGGCGTTTCACCAGATCGAAGGACACATGCGCCGCTTCCGCAATCGCACACGCGGCCGGCTGACATGCCCGATGGTCGTCCGCATGCCCTACGGAGGCGGCATCCGCGCCATCGAGC
>JAFGRR010000015.1 GCA_016935035.1 Phycisphaerae bacterium
AGACGACGCAGCCGCTGCAGCAGCCCTTGACGCTCTCTCGGGCTATCGTGAATATCTCCCCGTCGAACCCGGCCCCGAGTTCCGCGAAGGCATCGATCTGGCTGAGGTGCCCCGATAGCTGCCGGACGTTCTCACAGTCACTGGTAATGTCGAATGAGACGTTTTGACCGTCCTCGGTCGTTGCTGTGACCTCGGTCAAGAACCCACACACACCCGCGTTGATCTTGCACTTTGCTGTAGGCAAACCTTTGAGCCTTCTTTCGGACGCTGCGTCGTCGCAGCTTTTGCGTTGTCAGTTTTCCATCGGGGGACGGTGCTTCTCGATGATGATCGGGAGCTTCGTCGTCAAATCGGCCTCGAAGCCGGTATGCGCGTATCTCACAATGCCCTTAGTATCGACGACCACGACATATGGAATAAGCGTGCCCTTGTAGGCGTCGAAGGTCTTGTACTCCGTATCCAGCAGAACCGGATAGGTGAGGCCAAGCTCCTTGATCGCCTCGGGGACCTTCTCCGCCGCCATCGCACCATCGAGGTTCACGGCGAGTATCTGCACACCTTTATTCTTGTACTTCGCCTGGAGCTTCTGCAGGTTCTTCATCGTCACGCGGCAGGGCTCGCAGATGAACCGGCCGAAATCCAGCACGACCACGCGCTTGTTCCGGAATGCGGCCAGCTTGTAGGTCTTCCCGCTCATGTCCTTGAGCGTGAAGTTGGGCGCCTTGGACCCCGGCTTCAGCTTCGACTCAGCACAGTACGCCGCTGAGCACACGCTCAACAGGAACGTCACGGCAACAAGAGCACCAATGGTGCGGGTTGCGATCTTCATGATGTGTCCTCCCCGAGCGCCTCGCGCCTCAATCAGGCCGCCCAGACGAAGTAGACTCCGACGACGATCAGCAGCCAGCCCCCGATGCGCTGGATGACCACGGAGTAGTGAGTGAAGCGCTCCAGACTTGTCAGCGCGCCGGTCACTGTCCCGATGATCACCAGAGGCAGCCCGTGGCCAACAGCGTAGACGAACATCAGCAAAGACCCGTAAGCGATCTGGCCCTTGGCGGCGATCAGCGCCATGATGAGCGTCAGGATCGGCATCGCGCATGGGCTGGCCACCAGACCGAACAGCATCCCCAGGACGAGCGCCCCGGCGAAACCGCTGAGCCGCGACCATCTGGATTGTGCGGGTGCCCAGGTGGCGAAGCTGATCGGCAACAGCCCGGCCATGTTGAGCCCGACGACGATGCAGACCGCCGCGACGATGTACATCCACCCGGCCGACGTAAGGCCCAGTTTGCTGCCGACGAACGAGGCCGTCGCACCGAGGATGACATAGGTGATCGAGAGGCCCAGCACGAAGGTCAGCGCCAGCGCCAGCCCCTTGAGCTTGCTCTGTTCCTTCTGGCCCGATATGTAGCCGATGATGACCGGGATGGTCGGGTACACGCACGGGTTCAGCCCGGTCGCCGCGCCGCCGAGGAAGACCAGCGGAAGCACCAGCGCTGAAGAAGCCGCCAGCGCCTGCTCAATTGATTGCAAGAGTCCGTCCATCGTGGGGCTCCCCGCTAGTCCGCGATCATGCCCAGTTCGGCCATCTTCTCCAGTATCTGCTTCTTCGGGTATGCGCCCGTCTGGCGAAACAGCTCATTGCCCTCCGCGTCGAAGAAGATCTGCGTGGGGATCAACTGGATCTTGTACTTGTCCGCCGCAGTCTCGTCTTGGGCGATGTCGATGAATGCGACCTCGACCTTGCCCGCCAACTCCCGCTCAAGCTCATCCAGCACGGGCTCCATTTCCTTACACGCAATGCAGCCTACGGAGCCGAGATCAAGTAGCCTGGGAAGGGTCTCGGCTGCGCCCGGCTCGTCTGCCGTGGGCGTTGGTTCGGGCGTGCCTGGTGTCGCCGGGACGACGGTCCCAGCAATATCCGTCGGCGCCGCGGACCGCGACGCTCGCGAAGACTTGATGGCCTTCGCGGAGATGACCGCGACGATCACTGCGATAACGGCCAACAGCAATGCTGTCTGCTTGATCTGCATGAATTGCCAGTCCTACGCTCTCTCCCCGGTACGCGCTCGGGGGATTCTGGTCGACAATCACGGGCTACTCCGACACCGCGGAGCGTACCGCGTCGCACACAGCGCCTATCTGCTCCTCGGTGATGTCGAAGTGCGGCTGCTTGTCGATGCCCAGTTCAGTCGCGTCAATGTAGCAGGTTATAGGGACGTTTATCTTCTCCAGACACAGCTTCGCGCAGGCTACGCCGCAGCCGTCCAGGACGATGACGTTGTCGGCAGCCTTCGTCGACTCGACGATGCCTGAGACGTCGCCGCCGATACCCGCGAGGCAGAAGAACCTGCCCAGGCCTTCCGCAGTCAGCCTCTTCGCCGCTTCGTTGGTGATCTGTCCGACGTTGGATCCGCCGCTGCACGCGAAAATGAATGTCTTGGGGCCGCCACAATCGCAGGAAGTCTCCATCGTCTACCATCCCTCTCGTGATAGTTTCTGCCCGGGAATTCGGGCACTGTCGTTTACACGCGCTGACATGTTGTCGGCTATTCGAGCCATCCCGCGATCTTCGCGGGAGCCACGACTTTCCCCGCCGACTTGACCACTCCGTCGATCACGATCGCCGGGGTGAACATGACCCCGAACTTGGCGATCTCAGCAACTTCGGTAACCTTCTCGATCTCGGCCTCAACGCCGGCTTGCGCGACGGCCTGCTCGGCGTTCTCGGCGAGCTTCTTGCACTTTGGGCAACCCGTACCCAGAATCTGAATCTTCAACGCCCTCACCTCTTGGCATAGCGATGTTCCTCTTTATCCCGCCAACGCTCCGTAGGTCATGCCTGTTACTGTTGCCATGACCACGACAAGTGCAACAAACACCAACGTCTTCTTCGTTCCCAGGACACTGCGGATCACAAGCATGTTCGGCAAGGACAGCGCGGGACCTGCGAGGAGCAACGCAAGTGCCGGACCTTTACCCATTCCGCTTCCCAGCAGGCCTTGGAGGATCGGGATTTCAGTGAGCGTGGCGAAGTACATGAACGCTCCGACGATGGACGCGAAGAAGTTCGCGCTCAGCGAATTTCCTCCGACCAGTTTCGCGATCCAACTGTTCGGGATGACCCCGTTGTCCGTGCCCGGCATTCCGAGGAGGAACCCGGCCATCAGCACGCCCGCGAACAGAAGCGGCATGATCTGTGCGGTGAACCCCCACGTCGAGCCGACCCACTCGCTCAGTTCGTCACGGGTGAACCAGCGCCATAGCATGAGGCCCAGGACCGCGAGCAAGGGCAGTACGATGAACCAGTGAATCTTGTACACTTCCCACCAAAGTCCGGCCTGCTCGGACGGCTTGGCCCATGCCGCGAAAATGAGGATGAGCACCATCGTGAAGATGTAGCTGGCTGTCTGCCACAGCGGGCGGTC
>JAFGRR010000182.1 GCA_016935035.1 Phycisphaerae bacterium
CATCAGCGAAATCAGCGGCGAGACCACGACGTCCGTCCGCTCCGCCACCACCGGCGGCACCTGGTAACACAGCGATTTCCCACCCCCGGTCGGCATGACCACCAGAGAATCCCGCTGCCTGAGCCCCGCCGCAATCGCCTGCCGCTGCAACGGTCGCAACTCATCAAACCCCCAAAACCGCCGCACGGTCTTGAGGATTTCCTTCTCGTCAGTGGTATGCAATGCATCGGCGAGTGACATAGAACCATGCTAGCAGATCGCCCACCGCCAAGCGAGAATCCGACCCCGAACCGAACCGATCGTTCCCCCAATCAGAGCCCGAGCGGCAGCGAGTGGGCATATTGTCGTCATCCTCGATCGCGACAATCCCAGCGTGTGTCCGTTGGTTCGCCGCCCGAGTTCTGCCTCTAGCGCTGCCGGTCCGTTACGTCCCCCCCATCAGCCACGCCAGATCGGTCGATGTGCTCGCGTGCTTTCGCCACGCTGGCTGCCTGGTCCACGATGCTGAACGTCGCATCGATCATGAGTGTGTACGCAAACAGCGACGCCATCCCGAGTAGGATGGTGCCCGTGGCGAGCAAGACGCGAGAGAGCCCAATGGTTGGCGCAAACGTCACGCGGACTCCAACCGCTGCGCAGACAAAGATCGTTGACGTCGGCAACGCGCAGGCCAGGGCCACAAGCAACAGTACAAGCACAGCAATCGGACGAACAGCCGGCTGCTTCGGTGCCGGACGTAGCAGCCCCCGAATGAACAGTGTTGAGGTGATGGCCGATAGGTGGATCACCAGCCCAAGCACGACTACCAGCACAACCAGCGTGGTTTGCGCGTGCTCCCAGAGCGGCACTGGCAGCATTGAGCAGCCGATGCCGACACAATCAACCGCAGCGGCGATCAGCAGAGCAACCGCCGCTACGCGCGTGTAGCTGATGCCGGTCAGCCGCTCTATGGGATCGGGTACCAGCATGCCTGTCAGCCCAACCATGCCGAGAATCGTCCAAATCGCCGTGTGCAACATGGCAGCCGTGATGATGACAGTGGAGATTCCGCCCGTGCCGCGCACGTCCATCGTGGCGGCGATTACGGTCTGCGCCATGAGTGTGATCACCCATGTCAGTATGACTGCAATGAGTGCCTGCCGCACCGCGCGCAGCCCGTCACGCACGTTCCCCAGCCACTCCGCCGACCCACGCGACAGCTTGTTTGCGTTGAGCGAGACCTGCACCTCCAGTCCGCACTCCGGACACCGCCCATCCACCGGCAGCCCGTAGATGATGTACCCGCAACGCGCGCAGCGTTCCTCAGGCCCGATACTGGCCGGCACCCCGCCCGGAACGGACCGGTCGCTACAGCCACATGCCCCGCCGCTAGCGGTCTCGCTGCTCGGAGTCGGATTCTCGTCACCGCTCATTCGCTCTCGCCCCGCGCGTCTTGCTCACCCGCTCTCCCCATCTCCCGCCAACCCGCCGTAACCTCTGCCTGCCGCACAATCCGCTTCGTTGTATGCACCAATGCGGTATACGCAATCACCGCCGCCACGATCGCCGCCAGATCCAGCACCGCCAGCACCACAAGCACGGCCGAATACCACGCGTTGGATCTCATCCCGGGCGAGCACCCGACCACATCCCCGCCCACAATTAGCATCCCAAATAGCACCCCCGGCGGCACCAGCAAAACCAGCACCGCGTTCGGACTAATCGCCGGCTTGCGGTGCGACCGCCGCAAGATCCCCCGCATCACCACCGTCGTCGTGATCGCCAACAGGTTGATCCCCAACGCCGGTGCGAACAGGAGTGCGACGGTGGCGGCTTCGCCCGAGTGGCCGATCGTGCCCAGGAGCATGACACCCACGATGATCGTGCCGATTCCCGATATGCACGCCAACACTACCGAGATAACCCGCGCCCGGTTCGGCTTCGAGTGCTTCTCAAATGGATCGGGCCCCAGCATCTGTGCCAGGCCGGCCACGCCCACCAGCGCCCAGATGCACGTGTTGATCAGCCCCAGCACAATCACCAGCGGCACGAGCACTTTGCTGGTGCCGTATGGCGTAATCAAGGCCAATAGCATCAGCCCGCCCGCCACCAGCCACGTTGCGATCAGCACGCGCAGCGCCCGCCCCAGCGTCTCGAGCCCCTGGCGCACATCCCGCAGCCACGCCAGCGGCGCCCTCGACAGCCGCCGCCCATCCAGCGACCGCCGCACCGCCAACCCACACTCCGGACAATTCCCCGTCTCCATCAACCCCCGCAGAATGTAGCCGCAACGGATGCAGCGTTCCTCCGCTCGGACGATGGCCGGCGATGCGCCAGTCGCCGGTGCATCGGTGTCGGCGGAAGTGAGATGATCGTTCGAGGCTGTCACGCGTCACCGTTAGTGCTCACTGCCCGCCGGCGCTCCTGCTCCTTGATCGCGGCCTTCACCGCACTCAACACCTCGCGCAGCAATCCCGCGTACGAGATGAGCGCCGCCGGAATGTAGTACATGACGGCGAACACCAGGAGCGCGCCGATGCACCCGAGCATCGTAGCCGCCGCGTCGAGCAGTGACTCGGGTCGCCCAGTCGTTCGCACCGGCAGCCAATCGCTGCACACCTGCCACAACGGCGTGATGATTATCGCAATCAGACTTCGTTTCACCGTCAACGCCAGTTTCTTTCGAACGCTCGTCGCCCCCGGCCCCATTATGCTCGCGGCGATACGCGCCGAACTGATAATCAACAAACCGATGCCCAGAAACACTGCCAGGCCGCCGATCCACGCGACTACCACCGGCGCGATGTACGCCGACATTGCAGTCGCGCATGCGGTGCACAGAACTCCGATCAGGCACAGCCCCAGCCAGACAAGCGCGAGCCGTGCCTCACGCCGCACATTGTTGTTCTCCGGCTCGGCGGGGTTGGGGGCGGCTATGAAGAGCACGCCGGCCATTCCGGGCAGCGGGGCCAGCATTGCCAGCAGCATTGGGCTGATCACCATCAGAAAGAAGATCGGACTTGGCTGCGAGACCATCTGGGCAAACGTGGCGAGGGCCGCCACCAGCAACGCCGCCACGCCAAGGCCTGCAAGATACGCTGCCGTTAACAACAAGCGCAACCCCCTGCGCATGCGCCGCAACCACGCCGGCGTGGCGCTGGCGAGATCATACTCACCAATCGACAGCACGACATCGAGCCCGCACTCCGGACACTTTCCAGCGACTGACAGGCCACGGAGGATGTAGCCGCAACGTGTGCAGCGCTGCTCGGACTCAACCGTGCCCGTCCGCGCCACAGCGGCCGCGTCTGTTCGCGTTGATATCTCCTGGTTTCGGGAGTTACTCACTGGCGGGTCCCCGCACATGACACCCGCCGGCGTTCAGCAGCCGGGCGGCGAGATTAATAGTATCATGGGGCGCGGGTGAAAGTCAGAAGTGAAAAACGAATATGCCCGCTCGCTGCCGCTCGGGCTCTGAGAAGAAATGCAGAATGCAGAAAGAAAGACAACGACGAAGATTGGCGCGGCACACTTTTTCTGAACCCTGAACCCTGAACCCTGAAAACTAGTATGCCCCTCGCTTCCGCTTCGGGCTCTGTTCTGTGTGCCGCTCGCTTCCGGGCTCTGATTGGGAGGTTGCATCCATGCGTAGATACGAATTCGACGCTTTCGGTCTCGAAAACCTCAAGCTCGTGCAGCGCGACGTGCCGACGCCGGCGGCTGGGGAGGTCGTGCTCGACGTCAAGGCCATGAGCCTGAACTACCGCGATCTGCTGGTCACGCGCGGCCTCTACAACCCCAAGCTTGAGCTACCCGCCGTCCCGCTCAGCGATGGGGCGGGCAGCGTTTCAGCCGTCGGCGAGGGCGTTACGCGTGTCAAGGTCGGCGATCGCGTTATGTCGCACTTCATCGCCGGCTGGATCGATGGGCCGTTCAAGCTGGACCACGTCGCCAGCACGCTCGGCACGCCGGGGCCGGGGTTGGCAGCGGAGCAAGTCGCGCTGCCGGCCGATGCCGTGGTGCCTTTGCCGACGGGTTACAGCTTCGCCCAGGCGTCGACGCTGCCGATCGCGGCCCTGACGGCCTGGAGCGCCCTGCGCACCGTGACTCACGTCGAGCCGGGACAGACCGTCCTGACGCTCGGCACCGGCGGCGTCTCGATCTTCGCCCTCCAGCTTGCCAAAGCGATGGGCGCCCGCGTCATCATCACAAGCAGCAGCGACGAAAAACTCGCCCGTTGCCGCCAGTTCGGCGCCGACCACACCATCAACTATCGCGCGAATCCGAAGTGGGAACGCCAGGTGCTCGAATACACCGGCGGCGCCGGCGTTGACGTCGTCGTCGAAACCGTCGGCCCCGGCACGCTCGACCAGTCCATGAAATCCACACGCGCCGAAGGCACCATCGCGCTGCCCGGCGCCCTCACCGGCGGCGAAGGCCATGTCACCACCCGCCTGATCCTGATGCGCCGCCTGCATATCGCCGGCATCATGGTCGACTGCCGCCGAGCATTCGAGAACATGGTGGCCTTCATCGAGCAACACAAGATCAAGCCGGTGATACACCAGGAGTTCCCCTTCGCCGACCTGCCCATCGCCATGAACCTGATGGCATCCGGCAGCCACTTCGGTAAGATCGTAGTGAATGCAAAATGATGAATGCAGAAGACCGCCATCAGAACCCCGCCCGCAATGGCGCGGGCCAGTCTTTGGCGGCCGCGGCGGTGTCCCCGGGCTTGCGTCCGGGGTTCTGATTAGGTCCGTCGTCCGCGTTGTTGCTGATAGCTGATGGCTGACAGCTGAAAGCTGCCATGACTGATAGCTGCCTGATTCTCGGCATTGAAACCTCCTGCGACGAGACCTCTGCGTCCGTCGTCGCGGATGGACGCGACGTGCGCTCAAGCGTCGTCAGCTCGCAAATCGACCTGCATGCCAAGTACGGCGGCGTCGTGCCGG
>JAFGRR010000183.1 GCA_016935035.1 Phycisphaerae bacterium
CTCGTCTTGCTGTATGCGGGTTCGTACATGCGAACGGACCCGCGACTGGGCCGGCTTTGCGGTCTGCTACTGCTCTTTCTCGGCGCGATGCTGGGCGTCGTCTTCAGCGACGACGTATTTGTTCTTTTCGTCTTTTGGGAACTGACGAGCATCGCGTCGTACCTGCTGATCGGCTTCAAGCACGAAAAGCAGGAGGCCAGGGAGGCCGCTCGCCAAGCTCTGCTGGTGACGGGGGCCGGCGGTCTGGCGCTGTTGGCCGGGCTCGTATTGCTCACAATCGCCGCCAGCCAGACGGGAGTATCCGCGGCAGAGGTATCGCGCATCTCGGTTCTGGCCACAGTCGATCTGTCCAGGCACGCGCTCTTTGTACCGGTTTTGCTGTTGATCGTGCTCGGGGCCTTCTCGAAGTCGGCCCAGATGCCCCTGCACTTCTGGCTACCGAACGCCATGACGGCCCCAACGCCAGTGTCAGCCTACTTGCACTCGGCCACGATGGTGAAGGCCGGCATATTCCTGCTGGCCCGGATGAACCCGGTGTTCGGCGGCAGTTTGCTATGGCACCTGCTCCTGACGGCGACTGGGGCCATCACTATGCTCATCGCTGCCGCGATGGCTGCCGGACAAACGGATCTCAAGCGCATCCTGGCGTACACCACGGTCAGCGTGCTGGGAACATTGACGATGCTGATTGGCGTCGGCACCGAGCTGGCGATCAAGGCCGCCGTCGTGTTCCTCGTCGCTCACGCCTGCTACAAGGCGGCGCTTTTCATGATCGCTGGCAGTCTGGAGCACGCAACCGGCACGCGCGACATCCGTCAGCTCAGCGGGCTGTTTCGCGTTATGCCCGTGACCGCGATTTCCGGGATGCTGGCGGCGCTCAGCATGGCCGGCGCGCCGCCGTTGTTCGGGTTCATCGGCAAGGAACTGCTGCTCAAGGCCAAGCTCGATCTCGAGTACCTCGGGGTAGTCCTCATTCTTGTTGCCAGCCTCGCGAACGTCTTCCTGATCGCGATGGCGCTCGTCGTAGCCGTGTGGCCGTTCTTCGGTCGCCGCAGTGCCGTTGCCCAATCGGCCCACGAGGCGCCCTTCCTGATGCTGGTCGGTCCGCTGCTGCTCGCTGCAACCGGGCTTTTTGTCGGTTTGATTCCAGGCGCGTTTGACAGCGCGCTGGGATCCGCCACGGCGACGGCGATTGGCGGGCGCCCCATCGTAATGGAACTGAAGCTCTGGCATGGCGTGAGTCCGGTTGCTTTGACTGCGCTTGGGATCAGTATCGTCACGTTGACCACTGGCTTCGTGCTGTACCTGCGACTGCGTGAGTGGCTCGCACACATCGCGGTTGCAGTAGGGCGCCTCGGCCAACGCGGCCCGGCGCGGATCTACGACGTAGCGTTTGCCGGCCTGCTTGCACTGGCCGATCGGGTCACACGTCTAACTCAAACCGGAAGCTTGCGTCAGTATGTGCGTGTGATTCTGCTCACGCTGATCTTGACTTGCCTGTATCCTCTCGGCCGCTGTTTTCCAGCTAGCGATGAGCTTTCCAGTGCTTGGTATTGGCACGAGATCCTGCTGGTGCTACTGACGCTTGTCGGCGCCATAGCAGCCGTCTTCTCTCGGTCACGCATGTCATCCGTCGCGCTGCTGGGGATCACGGGACTGGTTATCGCGATTCTCTTCGCGCTATTCAGTGCGCCCGACCTGGCCATCACGCAGATCATGGTCGAGGCCCTGACCGTCATACTGCTCGTATTGATCTTCTACCGCCTGCCGGAATTCACCGGGCTCCGGGCGCGTCTGGCCCGCCTCGGTGACGCGTTGGTGGCTCTGGCTGCCGGCGCCATCATGGCGGGGCTCGTCCTCGCGACGGCCGCCCTGCACTTGCCGTCCACCATCAGCGAGCAACTGGCGCGCATGTCCAAGCCGGAGGCCTATGGTCGCAACATCGTCAACGTCATCTTGGTGGATTTCCGCGCGCTGGACACGCTGGGCGAAATCACCGTCGTCGCCGTCGCTGGGCTGGGCGTGTACGCCCTGATCAAGCTCCGGCACCGGCGAAAGGCCGGTGGAGGTGCTTCGTGAATTCACTCGTCTTCCGAACCACCACGCGGGCCGTGACCCCTCTGCTGTTGGCCTTCTCATTGTTCATGTTGATGCGCGGCCACAACGAGCCGGGCGGCGGGTTCATCGGCGGCCTCCTGGCGGTCACGGCCTTCGCGCTGTACGCGCTGGCGTTTGACGCCGGCCAGGCCCGCGCGCTACTTCGGGTACAGCCGCGAACGCTGACAGCAATCGGGCTCGTCCTGGCGGTTGCCAGCGGCTGTCTTGCCTGGCTAGCCGGGCAGCCCTTCCTGGCCGGTTTGTGGCTGCCCTTCGACCTGCCGGCCGAGCTGAAGCTCGGCACCGTGCTTTTGTTTGATATCGGTGTCTACCTGGTGGTGCTCGGCGCCGCACTGCTCGTGTTGCTAACGTTGGGCGAGGAATAGACGTGTTTGTTGTCATGGCACTGCTGGTCGGCGCTCTCTACGCGGCAGCTTTCTACCTGCTGTTAGCGCGTAGCACTGTCAAGCTCATCTTCGGGCTGCTGCTGCTCGGCCATGCGGCTAACCTGCTGATCTTCTCGGCGGGTGGCCTCGTGCGGGCCAATCCGGCAATCGTGCCCCCCGGCGCCGAGAGTCCGTTGCCGGGTTACGCCGATCCGATTCCTCAGGCGCTGATCCTCACCGCGATCGTGATCAGCTTCGCCGTGCTTGCGTTCGCGGCGGTGCTCGTGAAGCGCGCGTACGTTGAGAGCGGCACAGACGATTCGGAGGAGATGCGAGCTAGCGAGCAATAACCATGCTACCTGCGCTGCCCATCATCATCCCACTGCTGACCGCTTGCGCGTGCCTGCTATTCGGGCATCGCGCCCGCTTGCAGCGCGCGCTGGCCGTGCTGGGAGCCGGCGGACTGCTCGTTGCAGCCATCACGCTCTTCACACGCGTGTGGATTGACGGCGTTTTGGTGCTCTACGTCGGAGGCTGGCAGGCGCCGTTCGGCATTACACTCGTCGCCGACACGCTTGCGGCCCTGATGGTCCTGGTCGCCGCCCTGATGCACCTCGCCGTGAGTGTCTACTCGTTGGCGAACGTGGATGCCCGCCGGCAACGCTACGGATACTTCACCTTTATGAACATCATGCTAATGGGCGTTTGCGGCGCCTTCCTGACGGGCGACCTGTTCAATCTCTACGTGTGGTTCGAAGTGATGTTGATCGGCAGCTTCGTGCTGCTGGTGCTTGGCGGCGGGCGGGCGCAGATGGAGGCCGGCATCAAATACGTCACGCTCAGCCTGCTCAGCTCGGCGCTGTTCCTCGCGGGGGTGGGTGTGATCTACGGCATCGCGCACACTTTGAACATGGCGCACTTGTCGCAGCGCTTGACGCTGGCGGCCGAAGCCGATCCATGGCTGGTGGTCGCGGCGTCCGTTCTTCTGCTGCTGAGCTTCGGCCTCAAGGCCGCCGTGTTCCCGCTGTACTTCTGGCTACCCGCAAGCTACCACACACCCTCACCAGCCGTGTCGGCCATCTTCGCCGGCCTGTTGACCAAGGTTGGCGTGTACGCTCTGATCCGCGTGTTCACGGTCGTTTTGCCACCCAGCAACTACACGCTCAACCTGCTACTGGTCACCGCCGGTTTGACGATGCTGTTGGGCGTGTTCGGCGCCGTATCGCAGTCCCAGATTCGACGAATCCTCAGCTTCCACATCATCAGCCAGATCGGGTACATGGTCATGGGGCTGGCCCTGCTTGTGTCACCTGATCCTGCCATCCAGCGGCTCAGTGTGGCCGCCGCGGTGTTCTACATCGCCCACCATATCATCGTGAAGACGAACTTGTTCCTCATCGGCGGAACCGTTCGGGCGCTCACCGGCACAGAGCGTTTGGACCGACTCGGCGCGCTGCTCAACCGAGCGCCCTGGCTGGCGATCCTGTTCCTGATCCCGGCACTCAGCCTCGCCGGCCTGCCACCACTGTCCGGCTTCTGGGCGAAACTGGCGATCATCAAGGCCGGATTCGAAGCCCAACAGTACACACTCACAGTGGTGGCGCTCTTTGCCGGGCTGCTGACGCTGGTCAGCATGCTCAAGATCTGGAACGAGGCATTCTGGAAGCCGGCGCCCGACGATGAGATCACGCCAGACGACGGCGACCGCAACGGGCCTCCGTCGCGTCGACTCGCGCTGCTCGTAACGCCAAGCATCGTGCTGGCGGTTCTGACTCTCGCGATCGGGCTCTACCCACAGGCCCTGCTGTCCGCGTCACAACGAGCGGCCGGCGAGTTGCTGGACCGAGCCGGCTACGTTAGTGCCGTGGAGTTACGACCTGAACCGGTGACGCAATCAGAGACCGAGAAGGATGCACCATGAAGGTCCTTCTGCTGAACCTGACACTGATGGCTTTGTGGGTCGCGTCGACCGGCGAGTTTACCTACGCCAATAGTGCGCTTGGCTTCCTGGTTGGATTCATTGTGCTCTGGTGGCTGCAACCGCTGCTGGGTTCAACGGCGTATTTTCGCAAGCTCCCTCTGGCCGTGTGGTTCAGCCTGCTGTTCTTGTGGGAGGTACTGAAATCCAACCTGCGCGTCGCGTGGGACGTAATCACGCCCCGTAAGTTTCGGCAGCCGGGTATCGTGGCGGTGCCGCTTGATGCGGAGACCGACCTGGAGATCGCGGTGCTCGCGAACCTGATCACATTGACACCGGGCAGTCTCAGCATCGACGTCTCGGAAGACCGTCGCACGCTGTACGTACACGCGATGTTCGTCAGCGACCCGGATCAGGTGCGTAGAGAGATCAAACGACGTTTTGAACGCTGGACTCTGGCGATGCTGCGTTAGGGCAACCGTGTAAGTGATGTCGACATGACGATGTTCGTGAACATCATGATTGGGCTCCTGGCCCTCGCCATCGCATTGGCGGCGATCCGGCTTGTGCGAGGTCCGGGACTGGCCAACCGCGTGGTGGCACTGGATGTCATCGCAGTGCTTGGGGCAGCGTTAACTGCGTTGTTCGCTATTCACTTTGACCTGCGCGTCTTCCTGGATGTGACCATCGTCCTGGCGTTGGTTAGCTTCGTCGGAACAGTGGCGTTTTCTTATTACATTCAGCGGGGGGCGCATTAATGCCGACGGTGATCGACAGCCTGATCATCATTCTGCTCGCCGTAGGCGGTTTGTTCAGTCTCCTGGCCGCAGTGGGAATCCTGGTCATGCCAGACGTCTACACGCGTATGCAGGCTGCCAGTAAGGCGGTCACGTGCGGCGCGACGTCGATCTTGCTTGCGGCGGCCTTGCACTTCCAAGACGCCAGCGTCGTGGCGCGCTGCCTGCTGGGGTGCGTATTCCTATTCGTCACGATTCCCGTGGCCTCGCACCTTATCGCCCGCGCCGCGTATCGTGCACGCGAACCTCTGGCGCCGAAAACATCCGTCGACGAACTCGCCGCGCACAGCGAGGATTCGACGTGATGGGCCGGCCATCGCAACCTCGGTCTCAAAACGCGTTCGCCGCAAACCATGGCTCGCAACGCCTTGGCAATACAGACGGCGCGTACGTCCCGCGCCAGGAGTGACCAACTCTGGCTGGTAGCTGGACCGAGTGTGTAAACGCCGGTTGAATATTGCAGCGCCTAGCGGGTGAAAAGTGCAGCGCTGATGGGAAGAGGATAAGAGTGAGGGTGCCCTCGTGCTCCAGCTTAAAGAAGACGGCCTTCCGTTCCTCGTCAGACATTTGGCGCAAGGAAGTTGATAACGGCACAATCTGCGATGTAAGGCCATTCGCTATTTCCTGGCGCCGTCCCAGTATTTCAGGCTGCAGCGGTACGAATCTTGGCCGCTCCTTCCGCCGATCAGCAATCTCCGGATCGGGTAGGCGCTGAGTTCGTCGATCGTCAACACCTGACCAGGTCCATCGCCCATCACCCTGCTCCAGCAGCCCTCGAGCCGAATCGAAGTGGCCTCGTAACTCCGGGTTATCATGTCTTGCTGCTGGTTGCTGCCAATCGAGTTCGCAAACGCTGTAGGCTCCGTGCAATCCTGCTGTGTCCGATCGAAAACGGCCCAACAAAGGTGCGTCGGATCTGAGGCACGCGATGCGCGCCCGTCGTTCCTGGCCCCCGTTGATGTGACGCGGGGGGCTGCTCGAGGGTCTTAACGGCGGGATTGCGTATACGCGCGGGACGGTACCAAGGGTCCCGCCTGCCTGGGTGGGATTCACCAGCAGCTCGTTCCTCTCTCCCGCGTGATCGGAGACAATGGTCTGCAGCGTGTGAAAGCGGTCGGGGGTTTCTTCATTCGATGTTTGGGCGGGGGGCCCGAACCATGGTCACGATGCCTGTCTCGATCGCAGTTGGCAAGAACTCCCAAGCCTCAGCCAACTCGGCGAATTCGGGGTCGCGCCGCAGCGACACCAAGCAGGACACCAAGCTCGGATCGCCGAGATCGTAAGTGTTTGCCAATTGACTGGTTAGATCGCTGCCACCGCCCATTCCCAAGCTGGCCGCTGTCCTTGTCCACCGCTTTGGCCAGTAGATGGCACGCACACACAGTCAGACCGAGAATCCACGACCACCGGACCATGCTGGACGCGGTCGGTGTGCCGCCATCAATCCGCTCGTCAGAGTGCCCGCGATGGTCCAAAATGCTCACTGGGTGACGGACGGGCCCGCTCGCGGCGGCCACGCTCTTTCGGGAGTTTGCAGCATGAGAGCATTAGCACTGAGTGTCGCGCTGCTCGTGACCATCGGCCGCGTCGGCGCGGAGGAGTTCTACGTTGCGTCGAAAGGCGTGGACACGAACCCAGGGACGCAAGATCGGCCGTTGGCCACGCTCACCGCCGCTCGCGATGCGGTCCGGGCGCTGCGTGCACGCGGCGTTCAAACAGCGGCCCCTGTTACGATCTGGCTGCGCGGCGGCGCCTACGCGCTCACCCAATCCTTCGCAATCGATACGCGGGATTCCGGTACGAAAGAGGCGCGCATCACGTACCGCTCGCAGCCCGGCGAGGCCGCCACACTCGTCGGCGGCGTGCGCCTGCCGTGGATGGCGTTCGAACCAGTGACAGGCTCGGCAATCCTGGCGCGTTTCATCAGCGCAGATGCTCGAATGCACGTGCGGCAAGTCGATCTTCACGCCTTCGGCTTGGCAGAGATCGACCCGATCCCGCCACGTGGCTTCCCTCATCCGGTACGACCTGCACCACCGGAGTTGTTCTGCGACGGGAGCCCCATGACGCTGGCACGTTGGCCGAATGACGGTTTCGTGAAGACCGGGCCGACGTTCGGCCCCGGTACGCAACCGGCCAAGGGTGGCGAGGACGTCGGCCAGCCCATCTTCGAATACGGCGATGAGCGCCCGAGCCGATGGTGGAGCGCGGACGACATCTGGCTGGTCGGCTACTGGCGCTATGACTGGGCCGAGGAGGCGATCAGGGTCGCCGGGGTCGACGCCGAGCAGCGCCGCATCACGCTCGCAACGCCGCACGTCTATGGGGTGGCCGCGGACAAGCCGTACTACGCCGAGAACCTCCTGGAAGAGATCGACCAGCCGGGTGAATACTATGTGGATCGTGACAGTGGAGTGCTCTATTGGTGGCCGCCGGCCGGCACCAACGACGAAACGCTCATCCAGCTCAGCACACTTGCGACGCCGCTGATCGAATTGAATGGCGTGTCATTTGTGACGTTCCGGGACCTGACGCTCGAGGCCGGCCGCGGCGACGCCATTCTCGTGAAGGGAGGCGCCGGTGTCCGCATCACGGGCTGCACATTGCGCAACCTCGGCAATCGGGCCGTGGTGGTGCAAGGCGGCTCGGACCACGCGGTCGTGAGCTGCGACATCCATGACACAGGCGAAGGTGGGATCAGCCTGACCGGCGGCGACCGGCCGAGCCTCACGCCCGCCGGACACGCAGCCGACAATAATCACATCCATCACTTCAGTCGCCGCGGGCTGACCTATCGGCCAGCCGTCAGCTTGAACGGCGTTGGCTGCCGGGTTGCCCACAACCTGATCCACGACGCCCCACACTCCGCCATTCTCTTCTGGGGCAACGACCACGTGATTGAATACAACGAGATTCACCACGTGCTCAGCCGCACCGGCGACGGTGGGGCGGTGTACACCGGCCGGGACTGGACGTTTCAAGGGAACGTCATCCGCTACAGTTTCTTCCACGACCTCAGGGGGGGGCAACTCTGGGAAAACGCGGTCTACATCGACGACCAGGCCGGCGGCATGCAGATCTACGGCAATATCTTCCACAACTGCCACTGGGGCATGCTCATAGGCGGCGGCCGGGACAACGTCATCGAGAACAACGTGTTCTCACATTGTGATCTGGCGCTCCAACTCGACGCCCGCGGACTGGGCTGGGGCAGGGACCAGCTCGGACCGACCCTGCGCGAGCGGCTGACCGCAATGCCGTACGACCGGACGCCGTGGGTGGATCGTTATCCTCAACTGGTCAACGTCCTGGATGACGAGCCCATGGCGCCCAAGCGAAACGTGTTGCGCAACAATGTGCTCTACAAGTCGGGCAAGATTGACGCCCGCACCGACCCGGTTGCGCGGCAGAACACGACACTTGTCGACAACCTCGAGACCGACGAGAACCCCGGTTTCGTCGACCCGGAGCGCCTCGATTTTGCGCTACGGGCTGACGCACGGCTGCAAGCGTCGCTTCCCGGCTTCAGGCCGATTCCCCTCGAGCAGATTGGACTGCAACGCGACGAGTATCGGCCGGAACAAGAGCGCGAGGCTGACGAGAATCTGCCCGCGACGCCGGGCTTCCTGCAACACGGTGATTACGCCCTCGTGTGGCGCGACGAATTCGACGGCCCGGCCGGTACTCCACCGAATCCCGACAAATGGACGCCACGGCAGTTGGGGCCACGGCGCGACGCAATCAACGTTGAGGGGGCCGTCCGGCTCGACGGCCAAGGTCATCTACTGATCACGACGACCCGTCACGAATCCGCAACGTCCCAGCCCGTGGCCACGCAGCGCGCCGAACCTGAGTATCACACGGGCATGATTAGCACCGCCGGCAAGTTCGAGCCGACGTTCGGGTACTTCGAGTGTCGCTATCGCACGCAGACACAGCCCGGGCATTGGTCAGCGTTCTGGCTGCAGTCATCAACCATGGGCAAACCCGTC
>JAFGRR010000184.1 GCA_016935035.1 Phycisphaerae bacterium
GCGGCGCGGGCTCCTATCCCGGCAGCGATTTCGCGATTTCGAGCCTGATGATGGTCACGCTGGCCTGGCTGCTGCCATTCCTGCTCGATCGCTGGTTGCGACCGTCTACCGAGCGAACCGTCCTGCGGGCCTTGCGCGGTGGATTGTCGCTCGGACTCGAACGCGTCGGACAACGACTCAGCGCCGCCCTGGCCGAGGCCATCGGCGAAGCCACGGGCTATCGCACCGCCGCCGACCATCTAGTGAAGCAGATTGCCGGCCTCCTCGTACGCCCAGTGCGCAGCGACCGCCCGGAGATCGCGCGTTTCGTGGCGGACAGACCGGCAGCATCGGGCATGCCAAACGAGTAAGATCCGGTGTCCTGACCCGGCAGTGCCAGTTTCCCGGGCGAGGGCTTGTGGGCTTTGCAGCGGCTGAAGTGTCGCTGCGTCGGGCGGCTTCGTCGGTGACGATTACAGCGCTGAGGTGGTGAGCAAAATGCGATTGTGGATGAAAACGAGACGCGACGCGTGCATCGGCCTGCTGATTGGCGCGGCGTTGCTGCTCCCGGTGACCGCGCTGGCCCAACAGCAACAGCCAAACAGCACCACGACCGAGGGGCAGACTCAGCCAACCGAGACGGAGCAACCGGCGGCACCGCAACCATCGGTCTCCACTGCCGACGTCGAACTTCAGATGAAGCAGGTCCAGGACGCCACCGACCTGAGCGATGACGTCAAGGCAAAGGCCGTCAGCTTCTACACCCAGGCACTCCAGCAACTCGAGGTCGCCAATCGCTGGTCCAGCAAGTCAACCGAATACGAGGTGGAGCGACAGAAGGCCCCTGAGACACTCAAGGCGATTCAGACAGAGCTCGCGACCCCACTCGGCGAACCGACGCCCGATGTGCCGCAAGACGCCACGCGTGCCGATCTCGAACAGCGCATGCGCCAAGTTCAAAGCGACCTGGAGGCGGAGCGGAAGACACTTGCGGATTGGGAGCGCGAGCGTGACCGACGAACAGCACGCCGCAAGGAAATCCCCGATCTTCTGACCGCCGCCAAGTCGCGATTGCAGGCGATGACCGAAACACCCGTAGCCACTGAGGGTGACCAACCCCCGGCCCTGCGTTTGGCGCAGCAGGTCTTCAACCAGACGCGGCGTCTGGCGGTCGAGCGTGAGATCGAGGCATACAACAGTGAACTGCTCAGCTATGACGCCCGCCGCGATCTGCTTCAGGCCCGCCTTGACCGCTCGACACGCCGCGTCAGCTACAACGAAAAGCTGCTGGCGGCGTGGCAGCAACTGGTACAGGAACAGGCGCGGCGGGAATCCGAGCTGGCGCTGCGCGAGGCCCGCGAGCAGTTGAAGCGTGCCCATCCGGCCATCAAACCTCTCGCCGAGCAGCGCGAGGAGCTGGCGCTGCGATCAAAGTCCGTCCAGGCCGAAACCAAGGAAGCCGACGCGCTGTTGTCCGAGGTGGAGACCATTCTGACGCAGGTCACGCAAGAGTACGACAAGGTCACGCGGCGGGTCAATGCGACCGGGTTGACGAACGCCATCGGCCAGTTACTGCGCAAGCACCGCGGTAATCTCCCCAGCCTGCGGCCATTCGAGCGCAACCTGCGTCAGCGCAAAGACCGCATCGGTACAGCCCAACTCGCGATGATGGAACTCGAGGACCGACGCAGCGAGTTGATGGATGCCAACGCGATTCTCGCCGAGATCATCGCCTCAATCGACGCCGGCACCACCGAACAGCAGCGCACCATGATCCGCCAGGCCGCCGAGGAAACCCTGGTCGCGCTGCGTGCCGACACCGACACCCTGATCAAGGACTACGACCGACTCTTCGACAAGTTGGTCGATCTGGACACCAAGGAACGTGACCTTATCAAGACGGTCGAGCGCTTCGGGGAATACATCGACGAGAAGATCCTGTGGATAAGGAGTGGCACACTGCCGGATCTGGCGGACGTGGGTCACGGACAGGACGCACTGGCCTGGCTAACAGCCCCAGAGAGATGGCGCCGCGTGCTGCGGTCGGCGGGCGGGACGTTCCGCGCGAGCGCCGGGGCCATGGTATCGGGGCTGGCGGCCCTGCTCCTGCTGTGGCTGGCGTCGCCCCGGTTGCTGCGTTTCGTGCGCCAGGCCGGCGATACGGTCAGCAAACCACTGAAGGACAACATGGGGCTGACCATCGGTGCTCTGCTGGCGACCGCCGGTCTGGCCTTGCGTTGGCCGGCGACACTCTGGCTAGCCGGCTGGATCATCGCCGCGCCATACGACGCGACTGACTTCTCGAAGGCCCTGGCCAGCGGCTTTAGTGCCACGGCCATAATCGTGCTGACCCTCCAGTCGTTCCGTCAACTCGCGCGGCGTAATGGCCTGGCCGAGAAGCACTTCCGCTGGAATACCCGGTCGCTGAACCTGCTGAAACGGCACATCGTCTGGCTGACGACCGTGCTCGTGCCGACGTTCATGGTCTTCGCGACCATGGATGCCCAGCCGCTGGAGGCCTCGCGCAACTCGCTCGGTCGTCTCGCGTTTGTGATTGCGTTTCTGGCAATCACTCTTTTTGTTCAGCGGGTGCTGCGCCCAACGGGGCCAATCCTGGCCCCCGTGCTCCAGCGCCACCCGGACAGTTGGTTCGTGCGCATTCGGCACATCTGGTACCTCGTCGCACTGGCCCTGCCGGTGTCGCTCGTGGTCGCGGCCATCCTGGGCTACTACTACACGGCATTCTACCTGGGCACACGCTTCATCGAAACCGTGTGGTTGGTGCTGGCGCTGGTCGTGCTGCGCTCCCTGGCGGAACGTTGGCTGCTGCTGCAAATGCGGCGCCGAGCCATCGCCGAGGCGCGCGAGCGGGCCGCGTTACGGCGTCAGCAGAGGGAGAGCGAGGTCGCCGCCACCGAGTCCGAGATCATCACCGTCCCCGAGGAAAAACCCGACGTCGCGTCCATCAACAAACAGACGTTGCAGTTCGTCCGCGTAACGCTGGCGGTTGTCGGCGTGGTGGCCCTGTGGGGCATCTGGGCCGAGGCACTCCCGGCCCTCGGCGTATTCAGGGACGTCACCCTATGGACGGTCACGGAGCAGGTTTCCGAGACCGTCCCGACGGCCGACGGCGGCACACAGGTGAACGAATACACCCGGATGGTGCCGATCACGCTGGCCAACCTCGGACTGGCAGCCTTCGTCTCCCTGATCACCGTCGTAGCCGTCAAGAACATCCCAGGGTTGCTCGAGGTCGCCGTCCTGCAGCGGCTGCCAATCGACGCCGGCGGCCGTTTCGCCGCCACCGCCATCACTCGCTATGCCCTGACCGTGGTCGGTGTCATTGTGGCGTTCGCGCAGATCGGCGTCGGATGGTCCAAGGTGCAATGGCTCGTCGCCGCCATGACGGTCGGCCTCGGCTTCGGTTTGCAGGAGATCTTCGCCAACCTGGTTTCAGGGTTGATGCTGCTGTTTGAGCGCCCTATCCGCATCGGCGACACGGTGACCGTAGCCGACATCAGCGGCACCGTCACGCGCATCCGCACACGCGCCACGACCATCGTCGGCTGGGACCGCAAGGAATTGATCATCCCGAACAAGGAATTCGTCACCGGCAACGTCGTGAACTGGACACTCTCCGACTCGACGCTCCGCTTGATCGTGCCCGTCGGCATCGCGTACGGTTCCAGCACGCAACTGGCACGCGACACCCTGCTGCGCATAGCGTGCCAAAACCCCAATGTCCTCGATGATCCACCGCCACGCGTCATCTTCATGGGCTTCGGCGACAGCACGCTCAACTTCGAAGTGCGCATCTACATCGGCACGATCGACCACTACCTGTCCACGCTGGACGAGATGAACAGCGCCATCGACCAGGAATTCCGCGCCGCCGGCATAGAAATCGCCTTCCCGCAGCGCGACATCCACATCCGCTCGATCAAGGACACGTTGTCGCTCTCACATCCGGATAACGACCCCAGCCGCAAGCCCCGCGAGTGACTTGCGGCCGCCGCCTCGTCAGCGTGCCGGGGCTTTGCTATAGTCCCGGCATGCCCGCATCAGACGCCCATACTGAGGCCTGGACCATCGCGCGCCTGCTGGCCTGGACACGCGAATACCTCCAGCGTCACGAGGTCGAGTCACCACGCTTGTGCAGCGAGATTCTGCTGGCACATGCGCTGGGCTGCGAACGGCTGCGACTCTTCACGCGGCACGAAGAGGTGCCTGAGAGGCAGGTGCTTGACCGTTTTCGCGCATCCGTCACATCCGCCGCCGACGGCCGACCGATTGCCCACATCACGGGCACGAAGGAATTCTTCTCGCTCCCGTTCGAAGTCACCGGCGACGTGCTGATTCCGCGGCCCGAGACCGAGATCCTCGTCGAGCGCATCATCCACATGGTCCGCCGCGCCGAACAGCCGCCACGCCGCCTCCTGGACGTCGGCACCGGCAGCGGCTGTATCGCAATAAGCCTGGCCCGGCATTTGCCGGACGTCGGCATCTGTGCCAGCGACATCTCAGAAGCCGCCTTGGCGGTGGCACGGCGCAACGCCGAGCGGCACAAGGTCGCCGACCGCATCGACTTTCGCCACGGCGATTTATTCGCGCCGTGGCTGGCGGATGGCGCCGCGAGTTTCGACATCATCGCCAGCAACCCGCCGTACATCGCCGCGGATACGTACGCCGGCCTCTCGCGCACAGTGCGCGACTATGAGCCGCGCGGCGCCCTGCTCGCGGGCAGCGACGGGCTGGACGTGATCCGGCGTCTGCTGGCGGAGTCACCAGGCGTGTTGTCGCCCGGCGGTCACCTGCTGTTTGAAATGGCCTTTGACCAGGCGGCGGCCGTGCGCAACTTGCTCGACTCAACCGACTGGTGTGAAATGGTCACGTATCGCGATGGCGGCGGCCACGATCGCGTGCTGCACGCACGCCGCCCAAACGTCGATCACGCGCGTCACGCATAAAGGAATCGCCCGATGGCACTCCCGTATTTCGAGATCCGTGGTGGCAACCGGCTGAAGGGAACCGTTCACATCAGCGGGGCCAAGAACGCCGCCCTCCCGATCATGGCCGCCTGCATCCTCTGCGAGGGTGAGGTGATTCTGCACGACGTCCCCGATGTCAGCGACGTACGCTTTCTGGCCGAACTGCTCATCAAGCTCGGCGTGCACGTTGAACGCCGGCCGGATGGCGCCCTGCGTCTGATCGTGCGCGACGAGATGAATTGCCTCGCCGAGTACGACATCGTGCGAAAGATGCGTGCGTCGATCTGCGTGCTCGGCCCCCTGCTCGCCAAACGTGGCCAGGCCACTGTCGCCATGCCCGGCGGCTGCGCGATCGGCGACCGCCCTGTCAATCTGCACATCAACGCCATGCGGAAGCTCGGCGCCGAAATCGACCTAGTCAGCGGCGATATCGTCGCACGAGCCAAGCGTACCAAGGGCACCGAGTTGTTCCTCGGCGGGCCGTTCGGCTCTACCGTGCTGGGAACCGCTAACGCGCTGATGGCCGCCGTTCTGGCCGAGGGCCGCACCGTCATCGAGATGGCCGCCTGCGAGCCGGAGGTCGTGGACCTGGCCAATTTCCTGAACAAGTGCGGTGCCGCGATCACCGGCCACGGTACGCCGCGCATCATCGTCGAGGGCGTCACCGAACTGAAAGGCTGCGAATACCGCATCATTCCCGACCGCATCGAGGCCGGCACCTTCATGGTCGCCGCCGCCATCACCAACGGCGACGTCAAGCTTGAGAACTGCCGGCTCGATCATCTGATGGCGTTTATCGACCGGCTGAACGCCATCGGCGTGAACGTCGAACGCGTCGGCGACCTCGTCGAGATCACCTCGTCGCGCCGCCTCGAACCCGTCGACGTCACGACGCAACCGTTCCCCGGCATGCCGACCGACTTGCAGGCCCAACTTATGACGCTGCTGTGCCTGGCTGACGGCAACAGCGTCGTCACCGAGAAGATCTTCCCCGACCGTTTTCTGCACGTGCCGGAGCTCAACCGCATGGGCGCCCGCCTCCGGCGTGAGGGCCCGACTGTCATCGTCCAGGGCGTCAAACGCCTGATCGGCGCCCCTGTAATGGCGTCCGACCTCCGCGCCTCCGCCGCCCTGGTCCTAGCCGGCCTATGCGCCCGCGGCGTAACCCAGGTAAACCGCATCTACCACATCGAGCGCGGCTACGAGCGCATCGCCGAAAAACTCGTCAGCCTCAACGCCGACATAGAACGTAAAGAGGGCGGCAAAGAGTAGTGTCGCCCCCCGGCTGACACGGCTGCCAACGCCCCCCATGTAGCCGCCGACGTCCCGTCGGCCGTCTTCGCCGTGGCGTTGCGGCGTACGCGCTACGTACACAACCGCTCCGTGCAAAACCTGCCCTCCTGGGGTCCATGCCCAAGCGCCAAGCGCGGGCATGCCCCCGCACCACACCACGCTGTTGCGCTTGCTGTCCAGTCGGAACGACAGGACGGCCGACGAGACGTCGACCGCTACACTGGGAATGGTGGTTCGGCGCTGGCGCGGTGGGCCAGTTCTGTCCTACGTCGGCCGCGGGGGGCCGACGCTACATCACGCTACGGCGCAGTTGGCCGCAGGCGGCGGATATGTCGCGACCGCGCGAGCGGCGGAGGTGGGCGTTGACGTCGCGGTCACGCAACAATGTCTGAAATGCGAACGCATCGTCGGCGGATGGGCGGTCGTACCGCAGGCCGGGGACGGGGTTGTAGCGCAACAGATTGACATTGGCGCGCAGGCGCTTGGCGATCTTCGCCAAAGCAAGCGCATGACGCGGCCGGTCGTTGACGCCGGCCAGCAGCACGTA
>JAFGRR010000016.1 GCA_016935035.1 Phycisphaerae bacterium
CTGCCGGCGGTTGCGGCGGCGGTCATCAGACACGACGACATTGCCGCGATTGGCGTGGCCGGAGTGCGCAGGTCGGGTGGGGCTGAGCCGGCCGAACTCGATGACCGCTGGCATCTCGGCTCGTGCACCAAGGCCATGACCGCCACCATGATCGGCGCGCTCGTCGAGCAGGGCGTGCTGTCATGGGACACAACGGTTGCTGAGGCGCTGCCGGAACTGGTCGACAACATGCGTGCTGAATACCGCGACGTGACCATCGAGATGTTGCTGGCGCACCGCGGCGGCATCAACGGCGATCTGGACGTACCCGGGCTGTGGCCCGTGCTGTGGAAGCGTGAGGGCACGCCGGTCGAGCAACGCCGGCGCATGGCGGCCGCGATGCTCTTCTGGCCGCCGAAGGTGCCGCCCGGCGAGTATTACTACGCGAATTGCGGCTATGGCATCGCGGGGCACATGGCCGAGACGGTGACCGGCAAGCCTTGGGAAGAGCTCATGCGCGAGCTGGTCTTCGAGCCGCTCGGCATGCATTCGGCCGGCTTCGGCGTCCCCTGGGAAGGTGAGCCCGCCACTGATCCATGGCCGCACGCACAGGACGGCACGGCGATCACGCCCGGCCCCATGGCCGACAATCCGCCGGCCATCGGCCCCGGCGGCACGGTGCACGCGTCGATTCGTGATTGGGCCAAGTTTGTGGCCGAACACCTGCGCGGCGCCCGTGGCGAAGACGGTCAGCTTCTCAAGGCCAAGACCTACGCGCGGCTGCATCGCGGACAGCCTACGGGGACCGGCGACCCGGAATACGCGCTCGGTTGGAGTGTCACTCATCGCGACTGGGCCAGGGGAGCCGACGCCGGTGACGTGGGGCGGTGTCTGAATCACGCCGGCTCGAACAACTCATGGTTCAGCGTGGTCTGGATCGCGCCGGAGGCTGACTTTGCGGTGCTCTGCGTGACGAACATCGGTGGTGAGGGCGTATTCCCGCGTCTGGATGCCGTTGTGTCGAGGGTGATCCGTGATCATCAGGTCGCGGACGCCGCGCGGTAGGCGTGAGGACGCTTACGGCCGCGAGACGAGCGTGCCTGAGCGCGTGCCTCGCTCGGTTTCGCCGATCGATGATCGACATGGAAAAAACCTCGCTTGTGTGCGAAGCCGACACGCGGCGCAGTATGATGCTTCTGGGTCGACAACGCGGGGGCAGTGCGACGAATCGGGCCGGTGGCCACGCATCGGGCACAGGTAGAACCAGCCTCCTCGAGCGCGGGGCACGGGCGGCGCGGCTTGGTGTGTTGCCACATCGAAGGAGTGCCCGCCATGTCACGGCGACGATTCCACCCTACATGGTTGTGTTTGCTTGGTATGTGCGTGTTGATGTCCGGCGCAGTTGCCCGAGCGGATACCCGTCCACCTGTCGAGATCAGAATGCCATCCGACGCCAGGCCGGCGGTATCGGGCCAGCAGTACGACGGCGTGCTCGAATTGCATCTGGGCACCGATGGGATTCTGACCGAACTCTCCCTGGGCGGCGATGGGTGGACGGTGGTTAGCTTCGACGCGCCAGCCGTGCCGCTACACGCGCGGTCCAGCGTCCTACGCATCCCCTTCCGGGCGCTGCCAAGCGATGCTGACGAGCCGATCGTTGTGTCGCTGAGCTTCAACGGGTTCAGGATGGACAAGCCGATTGAAATCGGACCGGCGTCCTTCGCCCGGCGCGGCCAGGTGCTCCGCGCCGTGGCGGTTCCCGAGAGCGAACTGCCGCGACCGGTCAGTCGGCCGGTCGGCGATTCCGTTCGGGAGGATCGCGGCACCCGAAGCAGGGATGCCGGCGGGCGTTCGACGCTGCGTTTTGAGGGACGCATCGTGTACCAGCGGCCCGATGGTCAATGGGTCGGCGCGGACAGGCTCGACGTGCGGGTCTGGGACAGCGACACGATCGGTCACGAGGAGATGTGGTCGGGATACACGGATAGCACCGGCTACTTCGACACTGGGTCATTTTCGTGGGATGACTCCGGCGATGATCCCGACCTGGTCGTCTATTTCGAGACAGAAACGGACTGGGTTGACGTAACCGACAGCTCCATCGCGGAGTGGACGTATTGTTGGGAGACCGAGGAGATCGGGAACTTTCAGGGCAGTTACCACGATTTCGGGAACATCACGGTAGCGTCCGAGCTGATGCCCGCGCTGCATCTTCACAGCACCGTCACGCGCGCCCGACGCTGGGTCTATACGCAATCCAACGGTTACTACAGCCTGCCCCAGGTGCAAGTGGAATGGCCGGACGACTCCAGCAGCTCGCCCAGTTTCTATCAATGCTGGGGCGGCGACGAGTCCGAGATCCACACGACCACCGCGTATCAATGGCACGAGAACGTGCTGTGTCACGAGTACGGTCACCACTTCCATTGCAGCACCTGGGAGGATTGGCAGGAGTCGGACTACTGCAACGACGGCGACTGGTGTGATCCCGTCCCGGGCGACGACTGCACGCACTGTGCCTGGTGCCAGGAGAACCTCGTGGTCGCCTGGAAAGAGGGGATAGCGCAGTACTTCGCGCACCGGATTCCGCCGACTTTCGCGGAGGACTACGTTTTTGACGTCGGCGGAGCCCCGCACGGACCCCTGTACACGGAGTCCTTCGAAACTCCCCAGACGTGTCAGGAAGATCCCGCGCATTTTCACGACGCTCGATTGACCGAGGGCTTCGTGGCCGCACTGCTCGTGGATATGGCGGACGATGAGCAGGATGACCACGATGGCGACGGAGTCATGGACTCAACCTGCTTCGGCGATGAGTCGATTCTCCATGTCATCGCGGAGCTAGACCCGGCAAGTGTGCTGGAGTTCATCGACGCGTGGATCAGCGCGTACCCGGAGCTGACGGATACGCTGTGGTCCACGGCCGTCAACGTTTCGCCGTTCTTCACACCACCTGGGGAAGACACCGAGTTTCCCGTCATGTTGTCACTGGATTCGCCTTCCCATCCGCTTGGCGGCTTCGGTGTGCTGCCGTGCATCACAGTGGAGTGGCGGCCGCAATTCGACGTCGAAGATGATCTGACTGGAGCTTGTGAGTACAGCTACGAGTGGACCCCGTATTCGGGGGGAACAATCCCGGACATCGCCCCGGATGAGGTCGACTTCACGTCTTGCGATCTGCGGATTTCCGGCGGGCCTTTCGACCTGGGGGAGCAGTACCTCAGTATTCGCGTCCGGGACTGCTCCGGCCGCTGGGGGCCCGCGGCAACATTCGGCCCGTTTGTCATCGGCGAATGCAACAATAACGGGATCCTGGACCTCTGTGAGATCGCCTGCGATCAATCTGGCGCGCCGTTGTTGTGTGAACTTGACCCGAATTTCTGCAACGTCGCGGCGTGCGGCACCGCGGCCGACTGCAACACCAACCTGGTCCCCGACGACTGCGACATTGCCAGTGGCTTCAGCGCGGACTGCAACTTGAACGCCGTCCCCGACGAGTGCGAGAACATGTACCACTGGGCTGCCGGCAGTAGCTCGTGGCACACGCCGGCCAACTGGCTTGAATCCACGACACCCGCCGCTGGGGCCGAAGTGTGCATCGACGTGGCCGGTGATGAGACGGTTACGTACTCGCTCGGTTCGCTACAGGTGGGAACGCTGGCGTGCAGCGAGAATCTAGTCGTCGCCGGCACATCGGACCCGTGCCTGCTCGCGCTTGCGAACCCATCATTCATTCGCGGTGGCATGACGCTGCGCAACAGCGGCACTTCGTTGCAGGTCATCGACTCCGTCGCCGTCGGCGGACGCGTGCAATGGAACGACAGCGGCGAACTGGCCGGGGTCGGAACCACCTACATGAACGGCGGCGTTGACACCGCCGGCATCGTGTACCTGGACAACCACCGTCTGGTTTTGGATGGCAATAGCACTTCGGTCGGCACGGCGCGTGTTGAGTTCACTGGGGCCTCGACAGTCGAGATCCGCTACGGTTCGTCCTATGAGCACCAGGGTGGTACCTACTTCATTAACGGTGGTGCCGATGATCAGCTCATCGTTCAGGGCACGCTCATCAAGTCGGTGAACACCGGGGCCAGCATGATCCGGGCGGTCGTCAGCAACTCCGGGTTGATCCACGTCCAGGCCGGCACGCTGAATTTCTACCAGCAGGGCAGCAGCAGCGGCGGCGACATGCTGGGCGACTCTGGGACGACGCTCCAGTTCATGAATGGCGGCTTTACGTTCCACGCGGGTTCCAGCGTCGTGGCCGACAACGTCCTCTTTGGAACCGGGGCCGGCGGATGGAATACCGTTCGCGGCACCTGGAACGTCACCACGGCAACCACTATATCCAACGGACAGGACGTGACCTTCGCCGAAGAAGCCAACATCGTCAGTTTCGGCCCATCGTTCCACATCCCGCAGGGCACTGCGAATTTCAACACGCCGATCGGCGGCCCCATCCAGTTCGATACGCTCACCATCGGGCCGAGTTCCATTCGCGACGCGACGGCCAACTTCAACAGCGGCGACCCGGTGGAGATCACGAATCTCACCATTGCACGCGGGACACTCCAGGGCCCCAGCCCTGTTGCGATCAGTGGGCTCATGACCTGGAACCAGGGCGGCAGGTTCTACGGCCCGGGGACCATAGATGCCGTCGGCACCATGCTGGTAAGCACGAACGGCGACGAGAGATTTCTCGGCGGCTGTACCTTCAATAACGCCGGCACGGCCACGTTCCTCGGTGGGTTCAACAGGCAGACGCTGGCGGTGGTCAACAACCTCGATACGGGCGTGATGGACTTCCAGGCCGATGTCGCCGTCATCGGTGGCAGCGGCCAGCCGTTCAACAATGCCGGCACGCTCGTCAAGACCGCCGGAACCGGCATGAGCACCATCCAGGCCGCCACAACCAACACCGGCACAATCGAGGTGCAGACCGGTGTGCTCAGGTTCTACACCAATTACGGCGGCAGCTTCGTCCAAATCGACGGACAGACCGTGCTGAACGGTGGTGGTTTGCAGTTCGACCCTGGCGCGATGCAGATCAGCGGTGGCCTGCTGACCGGCGCCGGCACGATCACCGGCAACGTCGTCAACGTCGCTGGCACGGTCGCACCGGGGCTTCCGATCGGGCAGATCGACATAGTCGGTGCGTACACGCAGTACCCCACGGCGGCGCTCGACATCGAGATCGGCGACGTGCTACCGGGGGCATACGATGCAGTCGTATGCTCGGGTAATGTCACAATGACCGGCGACCTGCACGTGACGTTTGTCAGCCCATTCGAGCCGATGCACGGCGACACGTTCGTCGTTGTCGTTTCTGGGGGAACGCTCAGCGGCCCGTTCGGCGGTGTGTCCGTGACGAATCTGCCGCCGGCCATGATCCTGGGTGTGGACTACAGTGATGACGCGGTGACTCTGACGGTGATCGGCGGCGATTGTGATTCCAGTGGCGTCATCGACATTGATGACTTTGCGACGCTGGACAGTTGTACGCAGGGGCCGGACGTTTCAATGGAGCCGGGCTGCGAGTGCATTGACCTGGATCGGGACGGCGATGTCGATCTGCGTGACTTCGTCGGGTTTCAGAGGGTGTTTATGGACTAGAACGGGTGCTCAGGAACACGCAACGCGAAGTGCCCCGGGCTTTCAGTCCGGACGGCTCTGTGGTCGCAGCACACGTCCCACGAA
>JAFGRR010000185.1 GCA_016935035.1 Phycisphaerae bacterium
CATCGGACTAATCCTGCCGCACGCCGGCTACGCCTATTCCGGCCGGATCGCCGCGGCCGCCGTGAAATCCCTCGGACGGGATTATGCGCGTGTCGTTGTCATCGGGCCGACGCACTACCTGCCGATGGAGGAGACGTTCAGCGTGCTGCGCGCGACGCACTATCGAATGCCGCTGGGCGAGGTCCCGCTTGACGTGGAATTCATCGATCGGCTGCTCGCCCACCCGCAGTTTCAGGATATCCCCGCGGCCCACCGACAGGAGCACAGCGTCCAGATCGAGGTCCCGCTGCTGCAATACAAGCTGGGCGATTTCAAGCTCGTGCAAATCGTAGCCGGGCAGTGTTCCGCGGACACGGTCGTGCAGGCCGGCCGAATCCTGGCGGGCATGATCGACCCGAACACGCTGGTCGTCGCCAGTAGCGACTTTACGCACTACGGCCCGCGGTACGAGTACGTCCCGTTCACGGAAAATGTGCCGGAGGGCCTCAAGAAACTCGACATGGACGCATTCGCATTCATCGCGGCCAAGGACGCTCGTGGGCTGCTCGAATACAGGCGCAAGACCGGCGCGACCATCTGCGGCTGCGTACCCATCGCCGTCCTGCTCGCCATGCTGCCTGGCGACGCCGAGGCGCAAATGGTCAAGTATGCCACCTCCGGCCGGATGACGAATGACTACACGAATTCAGTCAGCTACCTGTCGGCCGCCTTTCACGGCGCCTGGCCCCGCGTGCAGGAGACTCGGACACAGGCCGTGGCGGGAGCGCTGACGCAGAAGGACAAGAAGTCGCTGCTTTCGCTGGCGCGCGCCACGATCCGGTTCGGGCTGGAGAAAGAGCGTGCACCCCAGCCGGCGGACGTCGGCTTCACGCCGGGCGAGGCGACGAAAGTCCCGCGGGCGGCGTTCGTGACCCTGACGGAGAACGGGCGGTTGCGCGGCTGCATCGGCGACATCTTTCCGCAGCGGCCGCTGTACAAGTCGGTGCTGACCAACGCGATCTACGCCGCCTTCGCGGATCGGCGATTCACGCCGGTGCAGAAGGACGAACTGCCGCGGATCAGGATCGAGATCTCGGCGTTGACGCCGCCGTCGCCCGTCGCGTCGTGGCGCGACATTCGCATCGGCACCGACGGCATGGTGATGAGCAAGGACGGGCACACCGCCGTGTTCCTGCCGCAGGTTGCCCCTGAGCAGGGCTGGGACCTCGAAACAACGCTGGCCAACCTGTCGATGAAAGCGGGCCTGCCCGCGGACGCCTGGAAGGAGGGGGCGAGTTTCCAGGTGTTCCAGGCCGAGATGTTCGGTGAGGAAGAATGAAGCTCGCCCGCGCATCGTTGATCGTCAGCTACGGCCTGTTCACTATCGCCGCACAGACTTTGCTCTTTCGCGAGTTCACCACGGCCTTCGAGGGCAACGACATCGGCGTGGGCGTCTTCTTCGGGTCGTGGTTCTTGTGGGTCGGGGCCGGCGCGATGCTGGTCCGCCGGTGGGGCCGCCTTGCTGAGGGACTCCTGCGACACGTCGAGCTTCTGTTCCTAGCCTACATTCCCGCTCTGGCCGTCCAGCTCCTGCTGACTGTCCGGGTGCGCGAGTTGGCCGGCCTGGCGTCCTACGACCTGATGTCCGTGCAGGCGATTATCTTCTGGTCGCTGCTGGTCAATGCGCCGCTCAGTCTCACCACGGGCCTGCTGTTCCCACTGGCCTGTCGATGGGTCGAGCGGACTCAGAGTTTCCCGGTGTCGCATGTGTACGTGCTCGAAGCCGCGGGCAGCTTTCTCGGCGGCGTCGTCGTGACGGTGCTCCTGGCCCTGCACGTGGACACGGTCCGCATTCTGTTTTTGATGTCGATTGTTCTGTCGCTGCCGGTGCTTGCGGCCGGACTCGCCGACGTGCGGTTGCAGCGCGGATCGCATGTTGCGGTCTGGCTCGTGCCGTCGCTTCTGATCGTGCTGCCGGTTCTCGGTCTGGCCGGCGGGGTGGATGACGCCCTGGCGCATCGACTCAGGCTCATGAAATGGTCCAGGCTGCTTCCCACGGACGCCTATCGCGGCGCCCTGCATACGGCCCAGGCCGAGTATCTCTACGGCCAATACCGGGACCAGTGGATCGTCGTCCGCGACGGGGCGGCGTGCGAGACGCTGCCCAACCTGGAGGCGGCGGGGCAGACGGCGGCCATCAGCCTGTGCCAGAAGCCCGATGCCAGACGCGTTCTGATCGTTGGCTCGGGCTTGGCGCTGTGTGAGCGGTTTCTCGCGTTGCCGCAGATCGAGCGCGTCGCCTGGGCGCATCCGGATAGTGAGTATGTCGCACGTGTGCAGCAGCATCTGCCGGCGGCACTGCGGATCGACGACACTCGTTTCCATCCTGTCACGCAGGAGTTGCGAGAGTATCTCGCGGGCGAGAAGGGCCGCTTCGACATCATCATCGTACACCTGCCGGGCACGACCGGTTCGGCCTTCAATCGTTATTTCACCGCCGAGTGCTTTGCGCGGATCGAGACGTCGCTTGTTCCGGACGGCGTGCTGAGCGTGAGCGTCGCGGGTGGCGAGAACGTGATGGGCGCGGAGTTGGCCGGCCTCGGCGCCTCGATCAAGCTCACGCTGGCGAGCGTCTTCTCACATCTGGTTATCGTGCCGGGTGACGAGACGTGGCTGCTGGCGTCGGATTCGCCGAGCCTCACAGGCGACCCGGCTGTGCTGCGGGGTCGCTTCGCAACTGTAGAGGGCACAGAGCAGGTATTTCCGCCGGTGG
>JAFGRR010000186.1 GCA_016935035.1 Phycisphaerae bacterium
CGAGCGGAACGGTCCGACGTTGCGAGCGTTGACGATGATGCGGACGCGGGGGTCGGCGGCGGCGAGCTTCTTCAACTCGGCGACGGTGTCGTCGGTGGAGGCGTTGTCGCAGAAGAGGTGCTCATAGTCGTATTCGGGCAGCGACTGCTCGAAGACACGCCGGACCTCGCGGTAGCAATCCGTGATGTTGTCCTGCTCGTTGTAGCAGGGCGTGATGATCGAGATAAGCTTTCTGTTGCCGTCCAAAGCCAGTCCCTACCTTGTGCCACTGCTCTCGAGCAGTGCATAGGTCGCTTGACCATAGCGGCCGACGTCTCGTCGCCCGTCTTCGTCGTTAGGATTCACGCACACTACCTCGCGTTCGAGTCTGCCGGTACCAGATCCGAGCCGCGACGCATGATCCGAGCCGCGACCGTGAGGGAGCGGTTGCGTCAGTGACCGAACGCGTTCCGCGCCAACCGCTCCCTCACGGTCGCGGCTCGGATCGGTCTTGCGCCGCTTCGCCGTACAGTCTACTTCCGCCGGAGCAATTCGCCGACCGTTTGGACGAGATTGCCGCAGGTGGATCGCATGAAATCCTGGCCGCCGACATCGTGCTGGAGGTCGTCGGGGGCGCCCCAACGGGCGAATGGGATGCCGATGCCGGCGTCGGCCAGTGTTTCGGCAACGGCGGAGCCGAGGCCGCCGGTGCGGCGATGCTCCTCGACAGTCAGGATCGCGCCGGTCTGCTCGGCGGCGGCACGAACGGCGGCCGCGTCCAGCGGCTTGAGCGTGTGCATGCTGAGCACGCGGGCCTGGATGCCCTGCTCGGCAAGCTTGTCGGCCGCTGTGCAGACGGATTTCAGCATACCGCCGGTGCTAATGAGGGTCACGTCGGTTCCGTCGCGTACGGTCAGAGCGCGGCCCATTTCAAACGCCGGCGGGCTTTCGTGCACGGTGGGCTCCCCCGCCTTGCCGAGTCGTAGATAACCGGGGCCGGGCTGGGCCGCGATGGCACGCGTCACCAGACGCGTCTCGGCAGGATCGCCCGGCGCCACGACGGTCATGCCCGGCAGCACGCGCAGCATGGCCAGGTCCTCGACGCCATGGTGCGTGTAGCCCTGCGAACCGTAGGCGTAGCCGCCACCGACGGACACGATCTTGACACTGGCCTCGTGATAGCAGACGTCGTTGCGGATCTGCTCCAGGCAGCGAATGGTCGGGAAATTGGCGATCGAATAGGTGAAGACTATCTTGCCGCAACGGGCCAGGCCGGCGGCGATGCCGGTCATGTTCTGCTCGGCCACGCCGACGTTGACGTAGCGTTGCGGGAAACGCTCGGCGAAGCGTTCGAGCACCGAGAAGCCAAGGTCGCCACAGAGCAGCCAGATGCGTTGGTCCTCGGCCGCCAATTCGCACAGCGTCTCGATGAAGGCGGTTCTCATGAGCGTTCCCCCAACTCGGCCAGTGCCTGGGCGAACGCTTCGTCATTCGGCGTGCGATAATGGTAGAGCAGTTTGTTCTCCATGAAGGAGACGCCCTTGCCCTTGACGGTGTGGGCGATGATGGCCGTCGGTTTGCCGGGCTCGCGCGGCAGACCACTGAGCACGCGCTGCAAGGCCTCGGTGTCGTGCCCGTCGACCTCGTGCGTGGACCAGCCGAAAGCACGCCACTTGTCGGCGAAGGGCTCCAGATCGAGCACTTCGGCAACAGTACCGAAGCTCTGGATCTTGTTGTAGTCGACGATGGCGATGAGGTTGTCGAGCTTGTGGTGTGGCGCGAACAGCGCGGCCTCCCACGTCGAGCCCTCGTCACACTCACCATCGCTCAGGACGGCGAACGCGCGAAACACGCCGCGGCCGGCGAGCGCCATGCCGCACGCCACCGACAGCCCGTGCCCGAGCGAACCGGAGGAGAAATCGACGCCGGGCACGCCGTAATGCGTCACGTGTCCGGCCAGGCGCGTGCCGTCGAGCGAGTACGTTTCGAGCCATTCCGCCGGGAAAAAGCCGCGTTCGGCCAGGACGGCGTAAAGTGCCGCCGCCGCGTGGCCTTTGCTGAGCACCATGCGGTCGCGCTCCGGCCAGTCTGGCTGAGCCGGATCGACGCGCAAAACACGGCCGTAGAGCACGGCGAGGATATCGGCCACGGACAGGCAGCCGCCGATGTGCGGTGCGACGGCGCGATTCACCATGCGCAGGGCACGCACACGAATCCGCCGCGCTAGTTCAGTTGTCATAGCGGGATCGATGCTCACGATACCAATTCACCGTCCTTGCCAGGCCGTCGGCGAGGCTGACCGCTGGTGACCAGCCGGTGCACGCGCGCAGCCGGTCGATATTGGCCTCCAGGTGCATGACCTGGTCGGGGCGAAACGGGACCTGGCCGAGGCCCAGCGGCAGTGCAGGATCGACGAGATCGCGGAGTTTTTCAATTATCTCGCGGAGCGGGCGGGCCTGGCCTGAACCTAGGTTGAAGATGCCGGCGGCGGCGGGTTGCTCGGCGACAGCGCAGATCGCCGCCGCCGCATCGCCGGCGTAAATGTGATCCCAAAGCTGCGTGCCAGCGGTAAGCTCGGGCTCTTCACGCTTGAGCAGTCGCATAATCAGGTACGGGATCATCCACGCCGGGTTGTCCATTTCGCCGTACGCCGAAAACAGCCGCAGCCAGGCGAAACGCAGGCCGAACTGATCACAGAGCCGCCGGGTGAGGACGCAGGCGGCGAGTTTGCTGGCGCCGTACAGGGTGGTTGGGTTGGTCGAATGGGTTTCGTCCAGGCGCTGATTGGCGGGACCGTATTCGGCCTGGGAGCCGAGGGCGATGTAATGCTGAACGCCGGCGCGGTTAGCGGTCTTCAGCAGTTCGACGGTGTGGGTGACGTTGTCGAGTTGGCGGAGATCGTCGCGGTCGGCGTTGATGACACCGGCCCATGCGAGGTGGATGAGCGTTTCGGGGGCGAAATCGGCGAGGGCGGATTCGGCTGCTGGCGCGTTGGCGAGGTCGGCGTCGATACGGTGCACGCGCGGGAGTTGGTCGGCGATGCGCCAGGGGTCGGTGTGGGGGCGCAGCAGGACGGCGGCGGTGTGGCCGCGGCTGAGGAGGTGCCGCAGGAGGTGGGCTCCGAGGAAGCCGGTTGCGCCTGTTAGGAGGATTCGCACCAGTGCGCTCCAAAGACGGAATCGACGGCCGACGAGACGTCGGCCGCTACATGGGTTCCAGGCTCTCCAGGGCCAGTTGGATCCGGCGTGATGCTGGCGGGCGATCGGGGTGATCGGGCGTGCCGAAGCGCCAGCGATGTACCGTTTTCGAAAGCGCGACCCGCAGGAAGTACAGCCAGAAACGCGGCTCGAAGTCCGCCGGCAGCGGGCGTATGTCCTGGTAGGCGTCGAGGAACACCTGGTGCCGCCGCCGCGGGTGGAACGTCGCCCAGAACGCGATGTCAAAGACCGGATCGCCCAACAGGCAGTCCTCCCAGTCGAGTACCGCGCTGATCCGCTGACCGTCGATGAAGATGTTATGGTTGCCCAGATCGCCGTGCAACAAAGCGGCGGGCACGCCGACCAGCAGGTCGCGGTGCCGCTCGAACAGCGCCTCAATCCGCCGCGTCTCGTCGAGCGTCACGGCGTTGATCGCGACGCACGTACGCAGGTGGGCGTCGAGGTTCAGCAGGACGTAGTCGGCCCAGTCGCTGAAGATGCCTTCCAGGCGCGCAGGGCCCCGTGCCAGCAGCGGCCGCACGTCGATCCAGCCGAAGCCGGGGCGTTCGATGCTGTGCAGTGTGGCGGTCACGCGTCCCAACTCGGCCAGCCAGGGGAGGATCAACGCGTCGTCGTGGTCGAGCGTGCGCAGTGACTGGCCCTCGGCCTCTTCGAGCAGCGCGAAGTCGAACGGGCAGCGCCGCCGGGAGGTGTCGAGGTGGACGACGCGCGGTGCGGGGATGGCCGCGGCCCGGGCGAGGTCGGAGACGGCTTGTTCGACGTATAGCTGGAAGTCGCGTTGACGGTCGCTGAGCACGTTCAGCCTCAGGATCAGGGAACACTGACCGGCGACAGATACGCGGTAGAGCGCGTGATATGTGCCCTGTTGGGCCAGTGACTCGATAAAGGCCGGGCGTTTGCCCAACACTTCGGCGCATACGTGGGCGAGTTCGTCAATCGCGATCACGCCGGCGTGGCGTGGCGCTTTGAGGCTGCGCAACACGTCGTCGGGGCAAGGCGTGTCCGTTTTGGCGTAGAAGATGGCACGCTGCTGCCGCACGAAGGCCTCGGCCTCACACAGCAGCTCGTCATCGCCCGCCGGTACGTGGCTAGAGGAAGTCGTCATAGCGCATGAGCTTCAGCATGACCGACGCGAGGGAGCGGATCTCGGCCTGCTCGGCGGCGGACAGTTCGTTGGCGGTCGCGAGATTGACCGCGGGCGTCGGCGTGCGGATCGTGCCCCACGGGTAGACCTGCTCCAGCTTCGTGCCGTTCCACGATGGGTAGAAGACCGCGTCGCTGGCGCTGAGGCCGAGTTTGGCGCAGAGGTCGGTCATGACCTTGGTCGGGTTGGCAATCATGTCCTCGAAACGCAGGATGTGGAAGTTCTTCGGATAGCGCTCGGCGAACGTCAGGGCCATGTGCTGGCAGAGGTTCCACGTCCACGTGTAGCGCGACAGGCTGAGCGGGAACGGGCGCTTCCTGGTGTCGGCATAGCCGGCCCAGGGGTTGCGCACGACGTGAAGCACGTGGCCGGCGGGGAAATCGGCCAGGATGCGCTCGGTGTCCAGCACGATCACCGGGCTATAGCCGAGATAGGTTGTCTCGCGGCCGGTGCGGCGGAAGTTCTTCCAGGCGTCGAAGGTGGAACGGAAGAACGCCTCGACGATGTTCGCACGTGTGCGCGGCTTGTCGGCCAGGAACTGGACAAACAGCCGCTTGCGGTCGGCTTCGTCGAGGTCCATGTCGGCGTCTTTGAACTTGCTGCGCTGGGGCACGCGCAGGCGAGTCTTCATTTCCTCGTCGAAGAAGGCCTCGTAGTCGTCGGCGGGATTGCCGGACATCGCGAATTCGGGCCAGCGGTATTTGAACGGCACCGTGCTGAGCAGCCAGTCATTTAGGGCACGCGTGCCGAGCTGCGATTCGTATGGGTAGGCGAAGATTTCGGGGTGGCCGTCGAGCATGCGGTGCGTGGTGTTGCCGCCGTTTTCGTACATGGCGGATATCATGATGAGTTTGAATGGGGGCATAGAGAAGAGTTCCTCGATGTCGCGACCGGCGGTCGGGCGGCCGGTGGTGTTTGGGGTTGCCGACGCTGGCGCGTTGGCGGGTTTTGTGGTCTACGGCCGACGAGACGTCGGCCGCTACATTGACGCTGCCGCGTTAGCGGTTTCAGTTATCTACGGCCGCCACGGGGGGTGGCCGCTACATTGGCGCTGCCGCGGGGGCGGGTTTGGCGCCATACGTCGGCTGCGGGGGGCCGACGCTACGTGGTGGCTAGCAGCTCTTCGTACCAGGCGATGGTTTCGCGTAGGCCGTCGTCGAGCGTGTACAGCGGGTGCCAGCCCAACTCGCGCCGCGCCTTCTCGGCGCTGAGATACTGCTTGACGATTTCGTTCGAGACCTCGTTGCGGATGTCGGGCTCCAGGTCACTGCCCATGAGGCCCAGGATCTTCTGGACCAGTTCGAGGACGGTGATCTGCAACTCGTTCGAGAAGTTGAACGCCGACCCACGCAGCTCCGGCCGCTGGGCCAGGGCCTTGGCCAGCACCATGTACGCGTTGGCGCCGTCCTCGACGTAAAAGTAATCGCGAACGAACTTGCCGTCCGAGCGGATGATCGGCCGCTGGCCGCGCAGGATCGAGCGAATCGTGCCCGGGATGATGCGATTCCAGTTCAGATCGCCGGCGCCGTAGAAGTTGCCGCAACGCGTGATCACCACCGGCGTGCCGTATGTTTCGGCGAAGGCCTGGGCCAGCAGGTCGGCACAGGACTTGCTCACGTCGTAGGGATGCCGGCCCGCCAGCGGCGTGCTCTCGTCGTAAGGCAGCTTGTCCTGCTCGCCGTAGGCTTTGTCGGACGAGGCCAACACGATCTGCTTGACCATGGGGCTGCGCCGGCAGGCTTCGAGCATGGCCCAGGTGCCGCCGATGTTCGTCTCCAGCGTGCCGACCGGGTTGCGGTTGGCGACGCCGACAATTGTCTGGGCTGCCAGGTGGAAGACAGTGTCGATCTCGTATTCGCCGATGGCGCGCTCGAGCTCGTCCTGATCGCGCACGTCGCCGCGGACGACGCGCACCTCTTCAAGCAGGCCGCCGCGCACGAGCTCGGATTGCGGCACCCAATCGCGCACCAGGCAGACCACGTCGGCCCGGGCTTCGAGCAAACGCCGGACGAGCGCGCTGCCGACCAGCCCGGTGGCGCCGGTGACGAAGACGGGTCGATCCTGCCAGAAGGCGCTCATTCGCTCCAGACCTTCCACGGCGCCTGGCCGCTGTCCCACAGTTGGTTGAGTTCCTGGTATTCGCGATAGGTGTCCATGGCGAAGAAGAAGCCCGCATGCTGGTATGCCATGAGTTGTCCGTCGGCCGCCAAGCGTTCGAGCGGCTC
>JAFGRR010000187.1 GCA_016935035.1 Phycisphaerae bacterium
CTCGTGTCGCCGATTGGCCGCTCCTCGCGCTCAACTCGCCACGAGGCAAGGCGATGCACACCGTCCTTGCCTACGCCGATTGGATCGCCGATCATGAGATAACCGATCGATCGGAGCATCGAGCATTCCCGGGCGGGTTCGATGCAATGCCTGAGGTGCGTACACTCCTTGAGTCGCAACTCACGCGGCCAGACAGACACTTCACCGAAACTGCCGTCTTCGGATGGCGATTCGGACTGCTGTACTGGCTCGACGCAGACTGGCTGCGCGCGCACACCGAGCGCATCTTCGAGCTACGCACCGTCGAGAGCACGCCATCAAGTGCATTCGGCTGGGCCGCCTGGAATACGTTCCTGTTCTCACATCGGCCTCACGTCGAGTTCTATCGAATACTCCGCGAGCAATTCAGCTACGCCGTCGATCATGCCGTAGGACTGAGCGAGCCTCAGGAATCGCGGGAGCAACCTTTCGCGCGCCTCGGTGAACATCTCATCGTCATTTACGGTCGCGGCGATCTCGGGGCGGCACCGGAGGAAGCGTGGGTGGCGGACGATCGCATCATCCAACGTCTCGTTACCACCACTCATGCCTCGGTCAGGACACACGCAGTTGAGTTTGTGGGCCAGAGCCTACAGGGCTCTGAGGGTGAAATCCCTGAGCCGGTGCTGGGACGATTTCGCTTCCTCTGGGAACGGTACTGGGATGCCGTTGGCGAAGCCGATGCCGCCGCTGATCCCGATAGCCGCGTCTTCGGCTACTGGTTCAGTTCGGGGGCTTTCGATGCAGAGTGGTCGCTGCCGCAGATGGAGGCGTTCGTGAACGCCGCCCCCAAGGCAGATCCAGATCATATGATTCTCGAACGACTGGCTGCTCTAGCGCAGTTTGATCCGGCACGATGCGCCCGGATTGTCGGGGCACTCGTTGATGGGGACGATGAGGGCTGGCGCATCTCGTCGTGGGAGAATGATGCGCGGACCGTGCTCAGCATCGCGCTGCAAGCCAGTGGCGACGCGCCAACGATAGCACGAGGTGTGATCGATCGCCTCGGACGACGCGGCTTCCTGAACTTCGGTAAGCTGCTGTCACACGAATCTGGAACATGACATGGACGATCACGTTGGGCAGCACGATTCGCCAGAGCCAACACAGGATGACCTGAGCGCCGCCGAGTCGGTCATCGCGCGGATGGACGAGCCGCCCGCGCCGGACTCTCCGAAGTACGCCGCGCTTCGCCACGGCATCGCGTCCATGCGGACGACGATGGGACCGGATCGCTTCGCCCTGGCCTACGGGCTGCGCGAGCCGCGCGACCGCATGGAAGAGCTGGAGCGCGCCCTGTTCCAACAGGGCATCACGCCGGACGAGTACGCCGAAGAGGTCAAGGCCCACGCCGAGCGCCCCATCGACGCGGACATGCTGGCGGCGTTCTGCGACGGCTACGAGGCTCGCGTGACGGCATACGCCGACCTGCTGCAAACTGTGGTCACGATCGCCACCGACCAGCGCGACGCCGAATCATGGCGACGGCTTGAGCCCCAGGTGGACGCCGCCGCCGCGCGGATGGACGCCAAGCTCAAGCTGTTCAGCGACGAGTTGGGGACGATCCTTCGCTTCCTGACCGAGCTTCGGGCCGCCGCCGGCGAGCCGGTGCGCTGCGGCAGCTACACCGGCGACAGCGCCCATTGGATCGCGGCCCTTGTCCTGAGCCACGCATCGCAGGCTTGGAAGGGCTGCAAGGAGACGGCGCATCGCAGCCGCACCGATCCGGCCTACCTGTACGCCACGACGGCATCCAGCCTCTTCTTTCAAACCTGGATCGAGCCGGGCAAGCTGCCCGCGCCGAACGACCTGGCGGCGCTGATGCGGCTCGAGCGCGCGGCGGCCGAGAGCGAGCTGCGGGACCGAGCCAAACCGAAGCCCGACGCGGCAAGCTGGATCAAGGCCGCTATCGTCGAGATCAAGGCGGACTCGGTAAGCGTCCAGCCCGCGACTGCAAAGGCAGCCAGAGGAGCGGCCAGTGGCGATGCTGATTGGCACGACGTGCAGCGCCGACTCTTGGAACTGAACGACCGGGGCGTGCCGTACACCAGCATTGGGAAGCTCGCGAAGCAGCTTGGCTGTGCAAACGCCACGGTGCAGAAGGCCATCAAGAACTCAGCTACGCTCAAGGGCTGGCAGGCACGGCACACGGGATCGAGCCGATCGCCGCGAGCAACCAGCATCACCGAGATGGTGACGGACAACGCCGAGCAGTTCCGAGAGCCGGATCCAACGGCAGCGGCTGAAGGCGATGATGTAGATCTGGTGTTCGCCCGGCTGATTCAGGAAGCCCAACCGGAGGAGCGCGCCCAGCTCAATGAGATGGACGCCGACGCACGCCGTGCGATCGTAGAGTTGCTGAAGAACGACCCCGACCAGTATGACCGCGTCCTTGGCCGGCGGCCGTAGCCAACGCGTCGCCAGATGCCAACGGACATGCAACGATGAGCGTCTTCTCACGGCGGACCATCCAGAGATGTCTCGACCAGAACGCGTCCGTCGTGACTGTCGATCAGCACGCGCGGCACATTCGGCTTCTGAATCAGGGCACTCGGGACAGCTTGGCAACAGAGTGGGAGGTCGTTCTCCTTCGAGCGTTTGACGAGGTCGGCGAGGTCGTGCACGAGGCACGACTCAACGGCCCGCGCAGGCCGGATCTCCTCTTCACCTGTTCACTTCGCACCGACCCACCGAACCGAGAATCGGGTGCGCTCGTACCGCGCCTCGGCTGGCAGATGCGTCGACTCCTCGATCGCGTCGCCGACTTCGTGCATCGACGGCCACCCACCGGAGAGTTCATTGCGGACATCACGGTCGTTTCCGACAAGACGGTCGAAAAGGAAAACCCATACGACTACTTCCGGGAGGAATTCGGCCGCGAGCTTGCAACCAAAGGGCTGACCCTCGGTGGATTCGACTTCCAAGTGGGCGGTGATGCGGTGGGAGAGGAGTACCGCGACAGGAAGATGATGCTTCATCTTCCGCCGAAGAATGACACGCGTCGGTTCATCAAGCAACACTTCGCTCATCTCGTCGCAGCCGTCGCTGATCGGCCCAACGGCCCCCATTCGGCCAAGGTGGCGCTTGAGGGCATTGACATCACCGTCAAGTACGACCCCAGTAAGCGGGATAGCGTCACTGGCGGTCACCCCAGCTACAACATCGCCTACTCCCTAACCCGGAATCCGCTCGCCAACGCTCTCAAGAGCAAGGCCCAACAGCTTCGGCAGACAGGATACAAGGGCGCCAAGGGGATCATTTGCTGCGACGGCGGATGTGGGATCTTTGGCGACAGGATGAGCGGCGGATCTCACTACGGCCACCGTGAGATCGTCCAGCACTTCTTCCGGAAGAACAGTTCGATCAGCTTCGTCGCCCTGATCTGGGTTGCCGACGTCGGCTGGATCTGGACCGGTGACAGGCGACGTGAGCTCCAGTGCGTCGTGTACACGAGTGCGATGGCCGATCCCTCCCTGTGCCTTGATTCGCACCAGGCTATTCACGCCGCGCTCCGGCTGTTGCCGAAGCCGATAC
>JAFGRR010000188.1 GCA_016935035.1 Phycisphaerae bacterium
CTCCTGGCCCATCGAGGCCCAGACGTCCGTGTAGAGGACATCGGCGCCCTGGGCGGCGGACATTTCGTTGGCGACGGTGATGGTCGAGCCGGTTGCCGAGGCGATGGCCTGGGCGCGGCCGATGACCTTCTGGTTCGGCTCGTAGCCGGGGGGCGTGATGACGGTCATGTGCATGCCGACGCGGGCGGCGCCGATCAGCAGCGAGTGGGCGACGTTGTTGCCGTCGCCGATGAAACAGGCCTTGAGGCCTTCGAAGCGCTGCTTGCGTTCGAAGATGGTTTGCAGGTCGGCCATGATCTGGCAGGGGTGTTCGAGATCACTTAGGCCGTTAATGACGGGGCAGGTGGCGTGTTTGGCCAGGTCCTCGACGATGTTGTGGCCGAAGACGCGGGCCATGATGACATCGACGTAGCGCGAGAGAACGATCGCGATGTCCTCGGTGGTCTCGCGCTTGCCAAGGCTGATGTCGGTCGGCGCGAGGTAGATGGCGTGGCCGCCGAGCTGCGTCATGCCGGTCTCGAACGAGACGCGCGTGCGCAGGGACGGTTTCTGGAAGATCATGCCGAGAGTCTTGCCTTGCAGCGGGGCGTCGCCACGGGCCTTGTGATCGGCCTTGAGGGCCCGGGCGGTATCGAGTACATCGAGGATTTCCTCACGCGCGAGATCCGCCATTGATAGGAAGTTGCGACCTTTCAGATTTGCGCTCATACCACGACCTCCTGGGCCGGCCCCCACCGGCGTTAAGCGTTGAATGCAGAAGCTCCGCAGGTTTTCATCAGTTTCTCGGGACGTGTTGTGCTGTCACTTCTGACTTCTCACATCCCTCAATATGCCCCTCGCTTCCGCTTCGGGCCCTGATTGGGGGCGGCGTTTTTGCGCCGCCTACGTCGGCCACGGGGGGCCGACGCTACGAAGATGCCCCTTGTTTCTGCTTCGGGCTCTGATTGGGGGCCGACGCCACTTTTCGGTTAACTCCTACGCCAGTACTTTTGCGATTCGCTCCATGGCCCAGTCGATCTCGTCGCGCGTGATGCACAGCGGCGGGGCGAGGCGGATGACCTGGGCGTGGGTGTCCTTGCAGAGCATGCCGTCGTGCATGAGGGCCTCGCAGAGCGGGCGGGCCTTGCCGGCCTCGGCGCGGATTTCGATGCCGACCCACAGGCCGCGTCCGCGCAACTCCTTGACCTTGGGGCTCTTGAGGGCGTGCAGGCGCTCGAAGAGGCAGGCGCCCAGCTCGCGGGCGTTCTTCTGATACCGGTCGGTCTTGAGGATCTCGACGACCTTGCGTGCCACGGCACAGGCCAGCGGGTTGCCGCCGAAGGTGCTGCCGTGTGTGCCGGGGGTAAAGACGCTGAGAATCTCGTGCGAAGAGACGACAGCCGAGATGGGCATGATGCCGCCGCCGAGCGCCTTGCCGAGAATGTACATGTCGGGCTGCACGCCTTCGTACTCGCAGCAGAACGTCTGACCGGTGCGGCCGAGGCCGGCTTGGATCTCGTCGGCGATGAAGAGCACGTTCTTTTCGGTGCACAACTCACGCACCTGCTTCAGGTATCCGCTGGGCGGGACGATGATGCCGGCTTCGCCCTGAATCGGCTCGACCAGGAACGCCGCCGTGTTGTCGTCAATCGCGGCGCGCAAGGCGTCGATGTTGCCGTACTCGATGATCTCGAAGCCGGGCGTGAAGGGGCCGAAGTTCTTGCGGCAAAGCGGGTCGTCGCTGAAGCTTATGATGGTGGTGGTACGGCCGTGGAAGTTGTTCTTGCAGCAGATGATCTTGGCCTTGTCGGCGGGGATGCCCTTCTTTTCGTAGCCCCACTTGCGCGCGGTCTTGACCGCGGTCTCGACGCCCTCGGCGCCGGTGTTCATGGGCAGCATTGCCTCCATGCCGCAGAGTTCGGCGACGGCCTTGGAGAGCGGGCCGATCTGGTCGTTATGAAACGCACGCGACGTGAGCGTGACGGCGTCGAGCTGGCGTTTGGCGGCGGCGACTAACTCCGGGTTGCAGTGTCCGAAGTTCACCGCCGAGTACGCGGCCAGCATGTCCATGTAGCGCTTGCCGTCGGCGTCCTCGACCCAGACGCCCTCGGCCTTGGCGACGACGACTGGCAGCGGGTGGTAGTTGTGTGCCGCGTAGTCCTCGACGAGTTGGATGTGCTGGGCGGCGGTGAGCACATTATCTGCCAGTGTGTCTGTGGGGCTCATTGTCGATCTCCTGTTCCGCATCTGCCGGCGGAGACCGCCGCCGGGCCGGACCACGCAATATACCCAAACGCGTCGGGCCAGTGCAAGCGGGCGTCGCCGCTGGACGGGTTCAGACGCAAGGCCATCGCATCTAAATCGCGGGTTTACGGGTTGGCCCGCGGCGTTCTAGTAGTTCTATATGTGTTAGCGTTGCGCCAGCCTCGGGTGCGCGGTAGAGTCGCTGCTCACGGGATCGTCGTTGCCTTCGCACCGGCCACGCTGCCGAGAACTTCTCCCGACTGAGCCGAATCGCGTTGAACCTGCTGAAAACCGAGTCCAGCAAAGAGGTCGGCACCGAAGCCAAACGCCTCTGCCGCGGCTGGGATCACGACCACCTGCTCACAGTCCTCACCCAGGGGAATCAAGATGCGATCGCCCTGGGAGGCCGGCTGGCCGCGGCCCGGTGGGCTTGACGCCGCAGGCCGGATATCATAGTCTCATGGGTCTCTGGCCGAGCGTCCCGCCGGCGGCGGGCGGTGGCCTGTGAGCTAACCTGGTGGGGTAGCTCAGTTGGTAGAGCAACGGATTGAAAATCCGTGTGTCGGCGGTTCAAGTCCGCCCCTCACCACTGCCGTACAACTAAAAGAGCAGCATCGCCCGGGGCCGTAGCTCAGTTGGGAGAGCGCTTGCATGGCATGCAAGAGGTCGTGAGTTCGAATCTCATCGGCTCCATTTC